>JAKALI010000485.1 GCA_021813195.1 Pseudomonadota bacterium | reverse complement strand
TTCCGATCTGCAAGAAAGTCACTGCTGCGTTTGATGGCGGGCGGCTGACCTCCGATGGTGGGGTCATGCTGCTGGGCGCGGTTGAAAAGTCGCTTGGCATTGCCGCAAAGCTCGCCCGGTTGATCGCCGATCCGCGTGATCCGCGCCTGATCACCCACAGCGTCGCCGATATCCTGCGCGCGCGCATGCTGGCGATCGCCTGCGGCTACGAGGATGGCGACGACCTCGATCACCTGCGGGCCGATCCTGCGTTCAAGCTGGCCTGCGGACGCCTGCCCGACAGCGAGGCCGATCTGTGCTCGCAGCCCACCGTCTCGCGCCTGGAAAACCAGCCCGATCTGCGCAGCGTGATCCGCATGAGCTACGCCATGGTCGACCTCTATTGCGCGAGCTACGAGAGGGCGCCGCGCAGCGTCACGCTCGATATCGACGACACCGTCGATGTCGTGCACGGGCACCAGCAACTCTCGCTGTTCAACGCCCATTACGACGAGCGCTGCTTTCTGCCGATCCATGTCTATGACACCGCAACCTCGCGCCCGGTGGCGGTGCTGCTGCGCCCTGGCACAACGCCATCGGGCAAGGAGGTGCGCGGATATCTGCGCCGCCTGGTCCGGCGGATCCGCCGGCACTGGCCGCAAACCCGCATCACCATTCGCGGCGATAGCCATTACGGCCGCCCCGAGGTGATGGCCTGGTGCGAGGCCAACGGGGTGGATTACATCCTCGGCCTGTCTGGCAACGCGGTGCTGGATCGTCTGGTCGAGATCGCGGCCGACGATGTCCGGGTGCGCCGCGCCGAAGGGCCAGAGCCGGTGGTGCGCGACTTCACCGAGACCAGCTACGGCGCGAAATCCTGGCACTGCCAGCGCCGGGTGGCGGCCCGCATCGAGGCCAGCACCAAGGGCCTCGATATCCGCTACGTGGTCACCAACCTCGCTGTCGGCAGCGCACAATGGCTCTACGAGACGCTGTATTGTGCCCGCGGCCAGGCGGAAAACCTGATCAAGCTGCACAAGAGCCAGTTGGCGTCGGACCGCACGAGCTGCCGCTCGCCGATCGCCAACCAGGTCCGCCTGATCCTGCACACCGGCGCCTACTGGCTGATGCTGAAGCTGCGCGACGCCATCCCGGTGCTGCAACCTTTGGGCCGTGCCGAATTCACCACGCTGCGCCTGCGTCTGATCAAGATCGCCGCACGCATCACCGAAACCGCCAGCCGCGTGCGCATCGCCCTCGCGGCGGGACATCCCGAAGCCGAACTGTTCGCAAGCCTCGCGCGCTGCCTCCAACCAGCCGGCCCATGACCAGCGGGGCCACGCCCCAGAACCAGCCCCGCGCCTCAACCTCCAACGCCTGCCAAATCCCGACCTGAAAACGCGATCAATAGAGGCCATAGCATCGGTTATGCGCCAGACAACGCTAAGGGGGAACGAACAATGAACTCGGAAGATTCATGCGGTCATTCGGCGTGAACCGAGGTTGAGAGGCCGTCGGCTTCCGGATGCCGCCTTGGCGGCTCGTTCCCATAGAAAGTCTCCGGAAAACCCGATGTGCTCCCAACTAAGCGGGGAGGTATGGGCCAGCAATTCATCCGGCACGGTCGCGCCGATAGCCCGCAGATGGATAATGGCATCGGCCATGTAAGTCGAGTTCCAGTAGACAATCGCAGCGATCACGAGGTTGAGGCCGGACGCTCGAAACTGTTGTGCCTCGAAGCCCCGCTCAGCGATGCGGCCCTGTCTGAACGTGCAGATGATCTGGGCCAGGACATGGCGTTGCTCGCTTTTGTTGAGCCCGGCATGGCACCGGCGCCGCAGGTCGGAGCTTTCCAGCCAATCGAGCATGAACAGGGTCCGTTCGATACGGCCGATTTCCTGAAGGGCGAGGTCAAGCTGGTTCTGCCGCTGATAGGCGGCGAGCTTCTTCAGCATGGTGGATGGCGCGACGGCTCCCGCCTTCAGGGAAGCGACCAAGCGGACAATGTCGCTCCAATGCTCACGGATCACGTCTGTCCTGATCCGCCGGCCCAGCAACGGCTGAAGATTCTTGTAGGCCGTCACAGGTTCGATGCTGGCCAGCTTGCGATCGGGGAAATCACGCAGCCGCGGGCAAAAGCGGATCCCGAGCATGGAGCAGAGAGCGAAGACGTGATCTGAGGCACCGCCCGTATCGACGTAGTGGGTATCGATCTTGAGGCTGGTGCCATGGTGGAGCAGCCCGTCAAGCACATACGGCGCTTCGTGGCTGGTCGCCGACATTACCCGAACATTGTAGGGCGCGTGCTGGTCCGAGACATGGGTGTAGAACCCAAGTCCAGGATCAGCACCATAGCGGGCGTTGATATCGCCGGCGGTCTCGCCCCGTTTGCCGGATCGGAAGAACTGGCCGTCCGATGATGACGTTGTGCCGGCGCCCCATAACGCAGCGACTGGCAGTCTATGGTGCGCATCGATGATCCGGCCGAGCGCCGCCTTGTAGGTTTCTGGGCGGATGTAGGCGTCGGCGACCCAGATCAACTGGTCGCGGGTCACCCCTTGGCTGGCCGCCGCCATTCGTGTCAGGCCGAGATTGGTTGCATCGGCCAGGATGGCGGCGAGCAGGGCATTTTCATTGTCGCAATGCTCGCCGGTGCGCAGATTGGTGAACGCCGCGGCAAAGCCCGTCTGGCGGTTCACCTCATGGAGTATTTCGGTGATCCGGGCGTAGGGGAGCAAGGCCGTGATCTCGCTCGCAAGAGTATCAGCGGCCGGAGGCGTGAGCGCCTTCACGGGGGAAATATGAAGGCGGTCATCGCGCCATTCGACGCCTTCGAGATCACCGCGTGCCAGACGGCGGGCAAATCGCTTGAGCCGCTGATCGAGGTCCCGGCCGCGGGCGGCGATCCAGATATCGGCCGTCGCCGGCAAACCCAACTCAGTGGCGATCGACGGCACGGCCTCCGGCGCGATCAGGTAGCTGTCGAACCGACGATAGTTCGATGACCGTTCGACCCAGACATCCCCGGATTGGAGCTTGCCGCGCAGCGTGGCGAACACGGCCGTTTCGTAGAGCCGCCGGTTCGGCCGGTCGCCGCCCTGCACGAGCTTGGCCCATTCCTTGCGGAACGGCATGGGCGCATCCGCCGGAATGTGACGCTGACCGGTCTCGTTGAGGTCTTTGAGTAACCGGATCGCCGCAAGCAACGGGCTATCGGATCGTGCCGTCTTGAACGCCAAGGCTTCAATGATGTCTGGGGCGAATTTGCGCAGCGTCGCATAACGATCTGATGCCCGGATCAGCGGGTCTTCCTCGGTGAATTCGGCGAATGCCCGAACCTCGCTGCGGACGCGCTGCAATTTTGTCCAGCCGACGGTCTCATCGACAACCGAGAAGCCGTCACGGCCACTTTCATGAGCGGTCGCAAGCGCCTCAATCGTCGCGGAGAACAGGTGCATCAGCCGGCCGACATCCCTAGTGCTGGCGACATAGTGCCGCTCCTTGGACTTCCTGGCGCGGGCGAACATGCCGCCGATCAGTTTATCGGACATGTCGAGCACGCCATCGATCAGGCGTGATTCGAGATCGATCAGCACCGCGACCATGATCGCACGGCGCCGGTGTGTCGCGTAGCGGGCCACCTGGTGGGCATCGGTAATCCGCCCCTCGCGCACCAGTTGGCGAAAGCGGTCTTCGTGAACTTGCCCGGCCACGTCAGGCGATATCGCGAATCTGCGTACCATGCGCAATCGCTCGATCAGGCCACGAATGTTGTCAGGTTTCGGAGACGTCGGCATATCTTTCAGCCAGCCGAACGGCGTCATCCCGAGATCACGATCGACGATGAGCAGCGGGTCAAGCCGGGTTATCTGATCGGGCGACAACCCTTGGACCAAAGCGTCCGCGGTGCGCTTGCGGGCGCGAGCACGACCGGCGATCGCCACGCGCTCGATGACACCCGTGGTCGGGAGAATGATCTTCCGGGCGCGCAAGTCGGCAATGACGCCCTTGACGATCATCGGCCCGCGGTCAGTGCCCCATGCGGCAAGTGATGCGGCGTCGATCATGGAGGCGAAATCGCCTTTGTTGGGCAAGCGCAACCCGAGGGTCGTCGCAAGGATCTGAGCGTGGTCGGTCATCGTCTGAGGACGACGTTGATAGGTTTCGAATGCCGATTGGGGAATTTCGAGCTGGGTGGCCAGCCAGGCCACCAGTGCGGCGACGGACCCGGCAATATAAGACAGGGTCGTGCCGGGGTGGCGCAGAAGTGCGAGTTGAACCGCGAAACCGAGCTGATTGGCTTTACCGCGGCGCGTGAGAAGG
>JAKALI010000484.1 GCA_021813195.1 Pseudomonadota bacterium | reverse complement strand
CCTGCGGACCGATTGGGAAAAATCCCGCGTGGCGTTGATTTCGGGCGGCGGATCGGGTCACGAACCGGCGCATGCCGGTTTTGTCGGTGAAGGCATGCTGACCGCAGCCGTCTGCGGGGAAATCTTCGCATCGCCTAGCGTCGACGCGGTGCTCACGGCCATCCGCACGGTGACCGGCGATGCGGGCTGTCTTCTAATCGTGAAGAACTATACCGGCGACCGGCTCAATTTTGGCCTCGCCGCTGAGCGCGCCAAGGCGCTAGGTTATAAGGTCGAGATGGTGATCGTCGGCGACGATATCGCCATCCCGGGCGCACACAATCCGCGCGGTCTGGCCGGCACATTGTTCGTTCACAAGGTTGCGGGCTTCATGGCCGCGCAGGGCGCGGCGCTGGACGTGATCGCGAGCATGGCAAAGGAGGTCGCAGCCTCCACCAGCTCCATTGGTCTTGCACTTGACAGCTGCACCGTGCCCGGCAATGCAAAGAACGACAGGTTGGGGCACGACGAAGCCGAGCTCGGGCTCGGCATTCATGGCGAACCCGGCGTGTCGAAAATCGATCTGGCATCGGCAGACGCCCTGATGGCGCTGGCGTGCAAAAAGCTGCAGGACGCGCTTGGCACGCATGACGGCCCGCTCGCCGTGCTCCTCAACAATCTCGGCGCCGTGCCTCCGCTCGAAATGGGCGTGCTCGCCAACGCCTTCATGAAGACGGAATTGGCAGCGCGCTGCGAACTCGTGATCGGCCCGGCACATCTAATGACATCGCTCGATATGGCGGGCTTTTCAGTTTCCACACTCAAGCTCAACCGCATGTGGTTGACAGCCCTGGAGACGCCGGTGGCCGCTAGCCACTGGCCGGGAGCACGGCACCCCGGCGCACCGCGATTGGTTCAGCCGGCCGAGACCGGCGTCTCCGCCGCGTTCCCTTCACGCAATGATGCCGTGGCGGCCGCGATCCGCGCCGTGAGCGAGAAACTGATTGGCAGCGAAGAAGAGCTGAACCATCTTGACGGCCGCATCGGCGACGGTGATACCGGAACCACATTCGCACAGGCCGCGCGCAGCGTGCTGGATGCGCTGGACACCCTGCCCTGCAATGACCCGGCGGCACTGGGCGCGACATTGGGCGCACTCATGTCACGGGCAATGGGTGGATCGAGCGGCGTGTTGATGGCGATCCTGTTCACGCGGGCAGGCGACGCCCTGCGGCAGGGCGAGAGCTGGCCGGCGGCCCTTCAGGCCGGCGCGCAACAGATCATGTATTACGGCGGCGCGCGCAAAGGCGACCGCACCTTGCTGGACGCCCTCTTGCCTGCGCTGAACAGCCTTCTTGAGGGCGGATCGCTCCAGGATGCGGCCGCCGCCGCGCGCCGGGGCGCAGCAAAGACCGCAACCATGACCGCGGCGCGCGCCGGACGTGCATCTTATGTGCCACAGGACAGCCTCACTGGCGTCACGGATCCCGGCGCCGAGGCCATCGCCCGCGCATTCGAAATCATTGCCGCAACGCTGTGAGCGGCAGGCGCTTATTGCATGAGGCGCGAGACAAGGCTGGTCCGGTTGTGGACCTCGGCCTTGTGATAGATCGAACGCAAATGGTTCTGTACCGTACGCACGCTGATGAACAGCTTCCTGGCAATCTCGCGATTGCTCATGCCGATGCTGATCAGATGGGCAATATCGATCTCGCGTCGCGTCAGATTGAACTTCTGGAGATTGTCGGTCCGGATCAGATCCGCCTTCTGCGCCTTGAGACAGATCAGGAAATTGAGTGCGCCCGCCTTGGTCCGGTAGGAGCAGACCGTTCCACCGATCTGCTTTGCGCCAAGATCGGCCATGAATTCGGTATGATGTTCAGCTTCGACGTCGTGGCACGCATTGGCCTGCTGGCGCGAAACCTCGCAGCACGCGACAATTTCCGGCGGCAGGAAGCCGTTGGACGCGCATTTGAGTCCATGCCCACGATGCGGTGGCACCTCGAAAAGCGCGCAGGCGTTCTCGTCCAGAAAGATCGGCAAGAGATTTTTGTCGAGGATCACGATGCCGCTATGGTTCAGAACGCCCGACAGCGCTCCGATGATCTCCTGCCGCTCGGCGGCCATCTCCGCGAGTTTGATCTTGCGCACGGCAGCCGAGATATAGGGCACAACGGCGTTGATCTTGGAAACCTCCTTGGCGGTGAAGGCGCGGGCGCGCGGACTGCGATGGAGCCCGATCAAGCCGACCGGCCGGCTGTCGCCCGGCAAGCCCACGACCATCATATGGTAGATGGACTGCGGCCGCAGAAAGTCACAGTAGAACTCTGTCCGCATATAGTCAGAGTCGAGGATTGTTTCTTCGGTGGTGATGATCCGTTTGCTGCCAGCCTCAAGATGGTGCAACAGGCAGGAGGTGAAGGGGTCGACCGTTTGATAGTGATCGCACCAAGTCTGCGGGCCTTTCTCCGGCACGCCATAAGAAATGCCGTTGACGAACTGCCAGCCCAGCGAAGTATCCACAACGTCGAAATAGACACTGCTTTCCGCGCGCGCGGCCTGCTGGATGCGGAGCAGGATTTCCTGCTGCAGATCGTTCATGCTCTCGCAGCCGAGCGCCCGCTCACCCAAAGACAGGATGTATTCGAGATCGCGACGCTGAAATTCGAACTGATCGCCCGTCATCGCTCCCAAGGCCCGCAAGATTCAAAAACCCTAACAATATCAAACTATAATATAGCACCTATGACAAGGGAACCAGCGAAGAGACCACCCCGGAAGCCGGGCGAAGCCCACGTTTCCTGCCGCATGTCCACCATCGGAACCGTGTGGCGCCCCACCACCACAACCCATGCTCGCAGGCGTCACCGAGCGCGGCTCCGGACGCGAGCCCCGTTAGCGCCCAAATACACGGAATCCAAATTCTTGCGGAAGTGGCGGCCATGACGGAGCGGCTGTCTCAGCGCGCACTGGGGCGTCTCCCGGCAGGCGTCAAGCGCCCGGCCTATGACCGGACTGCCACGCAGATCGGCATTGTGCATATCGGCGCCGGCAATTTTCATCGCGCGCACCAGGCTGCCTATCTCGACGACGTCCTGATAAGGGAACGGGGCTGGGCCATTTGCGCGGCCTCCCTCAACAGCACTGGTGTCCGGGACATTCTGGCGGAGCAGGACTTCCTCTATACACTGGCCATTCGTGACCGGACACCGGAGCTGCGCATCATCGGCGCCATCAAGGATGTGCTGGCGGCACGCGATCAGCAACAACAAATCCTTCAGCAAATGAGCACGCTCGCAACGCGGATCGTCTCGCTGACCATCACCGAAAAGGGATATTGTCTCGACGGTCAAGGCGATCTCGATCTTGCGCATCCGGCGATCCGGCACGACTTACGCAATCCGGAGAACCCGGCTAGCGCCATCGGCTATATCGCGCGGGGACTGCAACTTCGCCGCGACGCCGGACTGCCTCCCGTCACTATTCTCAGCTGCGATAATCTGAACGAAAACGGCACGCTCCTCGCACACGCTGTCCGACAATATGCCGAAGCGATCGCGCCCGATCTTGCGCGATGGATTGAAGATCAGGTGCCGTTTCCCAACAGCATGGTGGACAGCATTACGCCGGCAACAGACGAAGCGCTGAAGGCTGACGTCGCCCATGTTCTGTCTTTACGCGATGGCTGGCCCGTGCAGCGCGAGGCCTTCAGCCAATGGGTGATAGAAGACCGCTTTGCCACCGGCTGTCCGGACTGGGAGCCCTTCGGCGTCATCATGACGAACGACGTTCGTCTGTTCGAGGCGGCAAAGCTGCGCCTTGTAAACGCGCCGCATTCGGCCCTTGCCTATCTGGGATCGCTGGCTGGCTTCGAAACCGTCGATACGGCCGTGGCGGACACGCGGGTTTCCAGATTCTTGCAGGCGATGATGACCGAAGATATCATCCCGAGCCTGATGCCGCCGCCCGGCCTCGATCTTGTGGCCTATCGCGATACGATTCTGAACCGCTTCCGCAATCCCGCCATCAGGCACTCCCTTCTGCAGGTCGCACAGGACGGTTCGCTGAAACTGCCGATCCGCATCCTCGAAACCATCAAGGACAATCTCGGCGCGGGGCGCGGCATCGCGCGGCTGGCATTGGTGGCTGCCGGATGGATGCTCTTTGTGCAGACCCGCGTCGCGCAGAAGCAGGTAGTCGTTGACCCCCAAGCCTCAAGGCTGGCGCAAATCGCCGCCCAACACAGCCACGACGCGCCGGACACGGTTGACGCATTCCTGTCTCTGAAGACGATCTTTCCTGAGGTCTTGACGGCACAGCCACAATT
>JAKALI010000483.1 GCA_021813195.1 Pseudomonadota bacterium | reverse complement strand
ACGCGACAGAGCCCCCATTCGCCGATCCCGAGTTCTGATGCGCCCTGGCAACATCGGCGCCGCGTCAGCGGCCCGCACAGCGAATCTCCTCCAATCCAACAATCTGATTTGTGGATAGTTTTGGCCTGCAATTCCGTTGCGAACCGACTTCACTTGCCGCTCGAACCCGACTCATAAAGAGTGCAAGCAATTGCACATCCGGCTTTGTGGGGGTTGCCGTTATGAAGGGCCAGGGTCCTGGACCGCTGCTGAGTACGATCTTCGTGGACTATGACAATATCTATCTGTCATTGAAGCGAAAAAATGAGGAGGCCGCGCGGCGGTTCGCCAAAGATGCTGCCATATGGCTCCGTGCGATCGAAACTGGGGATCTGATCACGGCAACCAATGGATCGACGATCTCGGCTCCGCGTCGGGTGGTGTTGAACCGTGTTTACGGTAATCCGATTCCGCGCCGCAATGCGTCGGACAATTCCACCGACATGAACTCCTTTCCCTTCGTGCGCCATCACTTCCTGCGTGCCGGGATGGAAGCCGTCGACTGTTCGCCTCTGACATCGCAGCTCAAAAACTCAGCAGATATTCGGATGGTGATGGATGTTCGCGACTTAATCAGTCACGACACCTACTACGATGAATTCATCATTCTATCGGGGGATGCGGATTTCACGCCGCTTCTTCATCGCTTGAGGGCGCACGCGCGCCGCACAGTCGTGTTTGCCAACGACCATACCGCTGCGCCCTATACGGCCGTTGCGGATGGCGAGATCCGGGAAGCGGACCTGATCGCACTTTTGTTGGACGGGCGCGGCGCGGCAGTCCCCGATGGGTCTGAGGGTGGCGAGGTGGCAGCGACCGCTCCAACACAGTCTTCTGCGCCGTCCGTCACGGCCCAGATCGACGCCGTGCGCCGCGACATCATTGCGGAGGTGGTGGGCTGGGTGCGTTCGGCCGGACAGCCTGTGCCTCTGGAGGCCTTGGCTGACCGCGCCGTTCGCATGCTTGGTCATGACCGCACGGTTGGAACGGGTTGGGGCGGCGCGGGAAGTTTCATGAATCTGTTGACCCGTGGCTTGCCCGCCGACATCCGTTTGACGGATCAGCCACCCTACTTCGTCTTCGAAACAAATCGCGCGCCAACAGCCGCTCGACCGCGCGACGAAAGCGCCTACCAAGCGACGGGCCCGACGGCGGGGTCTGTCCCACATCAGGCACGCCAGACGGCACCCATGCATGTCGAGTCGGCTCAGAGCGATCCGTCGCTGCGTTCAGAACCGCGCTTCAACCGCCCCGATAACGGTCGCCCAATGCCTCAGGAGGCGCAACGCGCCGCGCCGCAAAGTGGACCACTCGCGAGCGGCTCGGCCAATCCTCTCCCACAGAAGCCGGTGGTGCGGACAGAGTCGGCTGCGACGATCCAGCAGTCCATCACGCGCATCCATGAGGCGTGTCAGGCCCCGCCTTTGGCTCCGCCGGAATATCGAGCACTCTTCGATGTGATGGCAAAGGAGATATCGACCAATGGTCTGACAGGGGCGCAGACGCTCACCAACATTATCGCGCGGGCCGCCGATCTCGGTGTCGAGATCAAGCGCGATGACGTGCGTTTCGTCCTTGAAGTTGTCAGCGAAACGGATCCCTGGTTTGAGCAGGGCGCATCGCCCAACCTATTTGCCAGCCGCTTTCGGAATTTCGTCATTGCGCGCTGTCGCGGTCAGGGCCTGCAACTGTCATCGGAGGAACTCGACCTCATCGACGCTTGGTTCGGCGGCTCTCCCATGGCCCAACGTGCTGCTGTCGCTGCGCGCGAAACGCTCCCGTCGCAACCTGCGGCTTCTGCGGCTTCCTATCCGGCGTCCGGCTCGCAAAGCCGGTCGGCCGCTCAAGCGCCGCCCGGCGGCGAGCGTTGGTGGAGTGCCGATGAAGGCCGCCATTACGGTGCCGCCTCTGGACCCGCTGGCAGTGATGACGAAATGCCTTTGATCGTGCGCAACCGCTTGCGGGGTTGATGCGCCTTTTGCTAACCGCCGTGACCGGTTCGCGTTGCCGTCACTCAGCCGCGGCGAAGTACGGCTCATTGCGGAGCCACAGTTGAAGGTCGACGAGCGCACGTGCAGATTGCGCGCGCTTTTTCGCGATCCCCCGTTCGGGCCCTTTCAGCCGCTTACCGTCAGCGCTGGATGAGGGGACGTCGTCGGGCGGTGGCAGCAGGCCGTAGTTGATGTTCATCGGCTGAAATGACCGCAGATGCGCCGCATCGAGTTCGCCCGTGGGTTCATCGGCGAGGATGTGACCACCCGTGATGTGCGCGAGAAGTGCGCCAAGTGCCGTCGTGGCCGGCGGCGGTGAAAGGCTGTGACCCAGTCGCTCCGCGCCGGCGAAGCGTCCCGCCAACAGCCCGATGGCTGCGCTCTCCACGTAACCCTCGACGCCGGTGATCTGACCAGCAAAACGCAGGCGCGGCTCGGCTCGAAGACGCAACGACGAATCGAGCAACTTGGGTGAATTGAGGTAGGTGTTGCGGTGCAGCCCGCCCAACCGCGCAAACTCCGCGTTCTGCAGGCCCGGAATCATGCGAAACACTCGCACCTGCTCCGCATGGCGCATCTTGGTTTGGAAGCCCACCATGTTCCAAAGCGTGCCGAGCGCGTTATCCTGGCGCAATTGAACCACAGCATACGGCCGTCGTCCGGTGCGAGGGTCATCGAGCCCCACCGGTTTCATCGGACCAAATCGCAAGGTGTCGCGGCCACGTTCGGCCATCACTTCGATGGGCAGGCAGCCATCGAAATAGGGGGTCGAGGCCTCCCACGCCTTGAACGCGGTCTTTTCAGCGGAGAGCAAGGCCTCGACGAACGCCTCGTACTCGGCGCGCGTCATCGGGCAATTGAGGTAATCTGCCCCCGTGCCCGCAGGTCCCGCCTTGCCGTAACGGGATGCGCGCCAGACGATCGACAAATCAATGCTATCAGCGTGTATAACGGGCGCGATGGCGTCGAAAAAGGCCAGTTCTGTCTCACCCGTTAGCCCAGCGACCGCCGCACTCAGAGCCGGTGACGTGAGTGGCCCCGTTGCGATAATAACGTTATCCCATGACTCCGGCGGCAGACCGGCCACTTCCTCGCGCGTGATGGTGACGAGCGGGTGCTGCTCCAACGCACGCGTCACGAAAGCGGAAAATGCATCGCGATCGACAGCCAGTGCGCCGCCGGCGGGCAATTTCGTTGCATCGGCCGCAGCCATGATCAGCGAGCCGACGCGCCGCATCTCCTCGTGCAGCAGACCAACAGCGTTCGTCTCCCATGCATCCGAACGAAACGAATTGGAGCACACGAGTTCGGCCAAACCTGAGGTCTTATGCGCATCCGTCATCCGCTGCGGGCGCATTTCGTGGAGGACGACCGGCACACCGGCGCGCGCAATTTGCCAGGCGCCTTCGGAGCCGGCGAGTCCACCGCCAACAACATGAATAGGTTGGAACTTGGTCATACCCAGAGCCTATCCCATTCCTCTTTCGCACGGTCAATTGCACGGGTCAGGGACGGAACAATCCGCGTTCAAAATCGTTGATGTTGTGAACCTCGAAAAACGCCTACTGGAGAGCCGCATGCAACAGACAACCTCGCTCAGGTGGCGTCCACACAACGGCCTGCGTCCGCAACATCCGCCTGCCTCACTGTCTGCGGGCACCACCTCGTCGGGACGGGGCAACCCGGACGCTCTGACATCGACCAGAGACGAGCCCTTCCTGGCCGGACTGCAGGCACCCAATCTGCCGCCGGCGACGGAGCGTCGGCCGTCCCCGCCGCTCCCCGTGCCGCACCGACTCTCAGCATAACGCACCCATCGACTCTGCGGCCGCAACGTCCCAGCTGCGTGCTTCCCGCGATGACCTGCCTCCGCGAATGTTGACTTGGATCAGTGTTGCAACAGCCCAACCGCGTCAATTTGTGGCACTATCCTGCCGCATACGTCACGTCGCGTGGGGGCGAGCAAAAATGAGCACAACTTCGATGTCGGGCAAGTCCGACCCAAGTGTCCGCCAGATCTCGACGGGGGACGTGGGAGACGCCCTCGCACAAGGTTTCCGGGATTTTCTCGCGGCTCCGCGTTTCGGCCTGTTATTGGGCCTCATCACGGCGCTCACGGGCATTGCGATCATCTCCACGCTGTACATCGTGGGAATGCCCTATCTCGCCTACCCGATCGCCGCTGGTTTCGCTCTGGTTTGTCCCTTCATCGCAGCCATCCTCTATGAGGTGAGCCGTCGCATGGAGACAGGCGAGCCTCTCAATATGGGCATCATTTGGAG
>JAKALI010000482.1 GCA_021813195.1 Pseudomonadota bacterium | reverse complement strand
CGATGCCGGTTGCCCTGCTGTTCTATACGAATCCTATTTTGAATCCCGCCATGGTGCTCGTGGAGCTGGTCCTGAATAGTTATGTCCTCTTTCTCAATCGCCAAAACATACCCAATATTCTCCGGCGTGTCGTGCCGATCCTGATTGGCCTCGCCATGGGGGTCGCCATCGGCAGCTACATCCTCTCGATGGTGCAACCGGCCTGGGTGAAGTTCGTCACCTACTTCATGCTGCTTCCATTGATTCTGCTTCAAGCTTCCGGCATCCGCAAACCGATCAAAGCGGAAAAAACCATCGGAGTCCCGTTCGGGGTCGGCATCGGCACGCTCTATTCTGTCACGACCATCTCCGGACCGCCGCTGGCCTTACTGTTCAATAACCAGGGATATGAAAAGCAGGATTTTCGCGCGGCGCTGGGCGTGATCCGGGTCGCTGAAGCGACGTTGACCGCCATCGCCTACGGCATCATCGGGTTTTACAGCGTGGAGAGCATGAAGGTCATGCCCTACATCGTGCCCAGCGTCTTATTGGGCATTCCGCTCGGCGCATTTTTAATCCGTTGGATGGACCCGGAAACATTCAGGCGGCTCTGCATGAGCTTTGATGCCATCGTCGTCGGATTTGGACTTTCACGAGTGCTCGTCGAACTGAAACTCGCAAGCACCTTCACCACTTACAGCATTCTCTCGATCGTCGTCCTGCTCAATGCGTTTCTCCTGTACCGATATTTTCAAGGCCGCGCAGCTCCATAAATCTTCCATTGCCTCGAATCAAGACCCTACCGACGTCTAAGATCTCCAGCCATTCGTATTCAGTCAGGTCTTTACTCTTCAATCCAGAAAAGCCTGTGTAGGAAGTGAAGGGATCAACCTACACCACCTGCAGGATAAATTTCGTTAGAAACCGTTAGGCCACTCAGCCGCCTGAAGGGTAAAACATACAGGCCTTGCAATGCCCGCAAGGAAGTCCATTCAGAATCTCAATATGAGCTTGAGGCAGAGACTAAGTTATCATTGGCCTATGTTTTGCTTGAAGCACTCCCGACAATAAGGGAGCGGGACGTAATGATCCTCTTCATATTACTCATCATGGCGGCTGTTGCGCTGAGCGCTAGCTCAACGCTTCCGACTGACAGCCCGCGCCGTTCGACATTTTAAGGTTGTAGATCCAGCCTCCAATCAAGTAGAAGGAAACCCTTTATCATGAGAGATGAATCGAGAAACCAATCTATGCGTACCTTGTCCACATGTATGTTGTTAACCGCCTGTACACTGCTAACCGGCTGTGGCGGCGGCGGGGAAGGAGCCCCCGCTGTCTCAACGTCCCCAAGCTCGGCACTTCCAACTGCCTCGCTCGCATGGAACCCGATACGGGATTCGTCGATAGTCGGATACTACGTCCACTACGGACGACAATCTCCCGGACAGTCGGGCTCCTGCTCCTATGAATCGGCTCAATTTGTCGAATCACCAAGCGCCACGATTTCCGACCTCCAACCCGACACCCGCTATTACTTTACGGTCAGCGCCTACAATGGCCTCGAGAGCGCCTGCTCAAGCGAAGTCTCGACCGTGACACCCTCGTCTCAGGCCTAGTCAGAACCATCCGTCCATTTTCTGCGATCTTCTTCCTTGAGGTTTCCGAGGCTCAAGCAAGAAGATCGCGAGCCCCTTCATTGACTCCCTTCCATCGTTTTGTTAGCCTCAAGCCCCGCCGCGTTCCTGCCAATCTCTGACGTAGAGAAGCATGTGCCGGCAACCTACTGAGCGTTCAATTCCTGAAAGGAGTTCCGATGGCCAGTGCAGCCCCGTCTCCCGAGTTACTCAATACCCTCCATAACAAGGCCACGCAACTCCGTATCGAAAGCGTTCGAGCCACATCTGAAGCGGCCAGCGGCCATCCATCCAGCTGCTGCTCTGCTGCCGACATCGTAGCCACGCTCTTCTTCTCCGTCATGCGTTACGACCCGAAGGACCCTAAAGCCCCCAACAGCGATCGATTCGTCCTGTCAAAAGGACATGCCGCGCCCCTGCTCTATGCCGCCTGGGCGGAAGCAGGACTGTTCCCCAAGAGCGACCTCCTGAAATTGCGCACCTTGACCTCCGATCTTGAGGGACACCCGACTCCCCGGCTATCCTTCGTGGATATGGCCACCGGCTCGCTCGGACAAGGCCTTCCCGTCGGCATCGGCATCGCGTTGAATGCCAAGTCCGTCGACAAGCTCGACCACCGGACCTACGTCCTCATGGGCGATGGCGAGTCCGTCGAAGGATCGGTATGGGAAGCGGCAGAAGTAGCCCGGCATCATGGACTGGATAATCTCTGCGCGATCGTCGATGTGAACCGGCTCGGGCAGAGCGATCCCACCATGTTGCAACACGACATGGACGGTTATCGCGCCCGCTGGTCCGGATTCGGCTGGCATGCCATCGTGGTCGACGGTCATGATATCGCCGCGCTCGTCGCCGCCTTCGATGAAGCCGCCCGCACAAAAGGGAAACCGACCGTCCTATTAGCCAAGACCTTCAAGGGGCACGGCCTTTCATTCATGGCGGATAGCCCCAGCTGGCATGGGAAACCGGTTCCCAAGGGAGAAGAGACCCAAAAGGCGATCGATGAATTGACCAAGCAGCTGAAACCCGGCAACGGAACCGCGCAGATCAACCGGCCTGCCGTAGTCACACCCGCGCCGGCGACACGAACTGCACTTCCGCCTTCACCCTATAAGGTAGGCGACGCAGCGGCCACACGTGAAGCCTTTGGCGTGGCTCTCGAAGCATTAGGCGGAGTAAATTCCTCCGTAGTCGGCCTGGACGCGGACGTCAAGAACTCCACCTACACGGACAAGTTCGGCAAGAAGTTTCCGAACCGGTTTTTCGAAAACTTCATCGCTGAACAGAATATGCTCGGCGCGGCTGCCGGCCTCGCCGCCTGCGGCAAAGTTCCCTTTGTCGCCACCTTCGCCGCATTTTTTACACGCGCCTACGACTTCATCCGGATGGCGGCCATCAGTCAATCCAACATCAAGCTGGTCGGCACCCACGTGGGCGTCAGCATCGGCGAGGACGGCCCTTCGCAGATGGGGCTGGAAGACATCGCCATGATGGCGGCACAGCCGGGCGTCGTCGTCCTCTATCCGTCAGACGCTACCTGTACCTATCGGCTCGTCGAAGCGGCGGCCAACCATAAAGGAATGGTCTACATCCGCGCCGGACGCCCGAAATCCCCGGTACTCTACGGACCGGAAGAGACGTTCCCGATCGGGGGCAGCAAAGTCCTCCGCCAAAGTGCGAACGATGCGCTCACGATCGTGGCAGCCGGTGTGACATTATTTGAAGCCCTCAAAGCCCACGATCAATTGAAAGCCGCGGGCATTGCCGTGCGCGTCGTCGATCTCTACAGCATCGCGCCTATCGACCAGGCCACCCTCATCGCCAGTGCGCACGCCACCCGCGGCCGCCTCCTGACCGTGGAAGATCACTACGCACACGGGGGACTCGGCGATGCCGTCCTGAGCGCGGTCAGTGCGGAAGGAGTGAAAGTCCACAAGCTCGCCGTCCGAGCGATTCCTCATAGCGGCAAGCCGGACGAACTCGTCGATCATTTTGGCATCGGAGCGCGATCCATTGTCGAAGCGGCCAAGCAAATCATCAAGTAACCGGTTGAGTTCATCCGCCCAGGGTGAACTCAGCCATATCCCCCTGCTCAAGATTCTCTCCAGCGCAGACCGGCAACGCGTGCTCCAGGACTTGACCGAGCAGCATTACACAAAGAAAGACGTCATTTTCCGGGAAGGCGATCCGACCGAATACTTCCACATCGTAAAGGAAGGCACGGTCAAATGTGTTAAGTCGAGCCCGGAAGGAAAAGAGTGCACGCTGAAGATGCTGATGCCGGGCGACCTCTTTTGCTGTGATGCCGCCGCCTTCGAGGGAACCCGCCATCCCGGCACGGCACAGCCGATGGGCGACGTCAGCATTCTGCGCATGAACAAGAAATCCTACTTCGAGATGCTGCGCCGCAATCCCGAAGCCGCGATTGAAGTCATCAAACACCTCGGTAATCGCCTCAACGAAGCCCAGGAGAAAGCCAAGATCATGGCCCTCGACCGTGCCGACCAGCGACTGGCCTCGCTTCTGGTCGATCTGGCGACGAAGAGCGGCGTGAAAAACCCGCAAGGCATCAGTCTTCCGATGAGACTGACCCGCCAGGACATGGCCAACATGGTCGGCACGACGACCGAGACCGCCATTCGCATCATGAGTCGGTTCAAACGCGAGCGACTCGTCTCCGGAACGGCGACCCATCTCATT
>JAKALI010000481.1 GCA_021813195.1 Pseudomonadota bacterium | reverse complement strand
AATCGCGCGCCGAGAACAGGCGCGCGGGCGCGGTGAAGTCTTCGATCAGAATCGTATGCTTGCCTTCCGGCGCGCGGGTGCGGTCCCAGATGCTGTCTGGGGCGGTGAGAATGTACGGCTGCTGCGGGAACCCCAGCAGCATGATGTCGTGCTGATACCGGCTGGCCAGATATTCGGGATCTTTGGCGCCGATGTAGAGGCGGGGTTGCGAGCCGACGCCAGGATTGATGTTGTCCGCGGTATATTTGGGCAGTTCGTGCATCGCCACGTTGCCCCAAAAGATCTGACTGCGGTCGTAGTGGATGTTGCGGACGCGATGCAGCAGCTTCTCGCCGAGCGTATGATTGCGGAGGAGTCGCAGAAACGTTTGTGGCACGCCGAGATCGGAAATGACCAGCGGAGCCCTCATTACGCCACCGCTCGCGAACCTAACGCCAGTCGCGGCGCCGTTCTCCACGACGATCTCGTCGACCTCATGACCGGTGTAGTAGGTCACTCCGAGCTTCTTGCCGGCTTTGACCAAGGCGTCAGTAATCGATTGTGTGCCGCCTTTGACTATGGCTGCCGGCTCAAAGGACAACACGAGGCCCATGACGTGCACGAGGCTCTGCAAACCGATCGGATCGTCCGGCATGCACCCACCCGAGGTCGGCGTCGCGCGCATGAACAGGGTGCGCAGCTCTGGGCTCTCGAAGTAGTCGTAAGCGATCTGCCGTGTCGACATGAATTGATGGACCGGCTCGATGCCGCTGTCCGGGATGTCGCACAGGGCCTCGAGCGCATCCGGCGTCCGCCAGGGCGTCGGGGCTGTGAAGCGATGCGTGTGGAACGCCTTTTTCCAGTATTTCTTGTATTGATCGAACAGCGTCAGGTAAGCGTCGGCATCGCGCTGCGAGAAAGACTTGATCTGATCGTAGGTCTTGCGGACATTGTCGGGTGCCTCTTCCGTGCGTCCGGTAACGGGATCGACGACGCGAAAGGCCGAATAGCCGATAAAGCTTGAGCCGTCCTCGAAGATCATGCCCTCGTTCTGTTCCGGGAAGACATATTCGAGACCTTCGTCGCGCAGATTGAAATCGGCGTACGCCGGATGGCCGTAGAAGCGCGTGAAATGTGCATGGGGGTTCTGGCGGAACCCCGGCGCGGGCGCCTCTTCGCTAACCGCGCCTCCGCCAAGAGCCGTATGGCTCTCCAGTACGGCGACCTTCAGTCCGGCCTTGGCCAGGTAGCAGGAGATTATCGTGGCGTGATGGCCACCGCCGATCACGATGGCGTCGAAGGATACGTCGGCCATGTCCGTTTCCTCACCTGCTTATATGTTTGTCTGATAAACGGATTAAAACGCAGCTCGGGGCGCTCGTCAAGACGGGGACGACGCGGCTGAGATGGAAGGCGTTCGTCACCAAATTCAAGCCCGTGAACAACAACATGCAGCCGAACATCGCTGGCGTGGGAGCCTGAGACGCCTTGACGCTGATCTACAAGGCGGTCGGCGCAACCAGCGCACGAATGGCGACACTCATCTCACGGCGATGAAGGGCTAGGGCTAGATGCCGTAATGGCCCCGGCCCGAGCCTCTGGCGAAGGATGGTGGCTGTCCCCCGTATGATGACGGAACGGGGTCCAGGTTAGCGCCGGCCCCAAGCATCTGGGACGGAGGACAGCCATGGAACATTATGCATGTATGGATGCCCCCGTTCGCGCAAGATGTTTTCGAATGGTGTGGGCGCGTGATCGGATGCGGTCATGTATCAGGCCTTCAGATGCGGCTGTTACGAACCGCAGGCCGGTATGGAGACGCGCGGACCAGGCGCAGATCAGCTGGACGAGCTTTTAGCTCTTTGCGTCTTATTGCACTTCCTGGTCCGGATCTAACCGATCATTTGTCCTTACCGTTCGTCGACCTCCTCACACGCCCGACGTCCCCTTGGCTGTTGGTCCGATCTTTCGATCAGGCTGCCGCGGCCACAGGAACCCGATAGTCTTCGCCCTTTGTCAGCATGGCCCAGATTGAGCGGGCCATCTTGTTGGCGAGCGCGATCGCCACCAGCAAGCGTGGTTTGCGCGCCAGCATGCGGTGCAGCCAGCTTCCCTCCGGCATTCCCTTTCGGCAGGCCCAGCGCACGACAGCCGTGGCGCCGATGATCAGCAGCCGTCGAATGTCGCGTTGCCCCATCTTCGAGTGTTGATTTCCGCTGAGAGTTGACCCGGGATTTCCGTTGAGAACTGACCCGGGTTGAAGATGGGTTTAGGGTCAGGCGTTCGTCAAGTTCCGAGATCTCTCCTTCGCGGGTTTGGCGGCTTTCGCCGAGCTGTTCTTGAAGCGGAAGCTGTCGTTGCCGGTCTCGAGGATGTGGCAGCGATGTGTAAGGCGGTCGAGCAGCGCGGTCGTCATCTTCGGATCTCCGAACACGGTCGCCCATTCGCCGAAGCCGAGATTCGTCGTGATGATGATGCTGGTCCGCTCGTAAAGTTTGCTCAGAAGATGGAAGAGCAAGGCGCCGCCGGAGGCGCTGAACGGCAAGTAACCCAGCTCGTCGAGGATGACGAGGTCGGAGTGGGCGAGGCGCGCCGCGATCTGTCCCGGTTTTCCCTGCAGCTTTTCCTGCTCGAGCGCGTTGACGAGTTCGACAGTGGAGAAGAACCGGACGCGCTTGCGGTGCTGCTGGATGGCCTGGACGCCGATCGCCGTGGCGAGATGCGTCTTGCCAGTGCCGGGGCCGCCGACCAGGACGACGTTGTGCGCATCTTCCAGGAACTCGCAGCGATGGAGTTGTCGCACAAGCGCTTCGTTGACCTCGCTGCTGGCGAAGTCGAAGCCGGTGAGATCGCGGTAGTTCGGGAAGCGCGCCGCCTTCGGGCTTTCAATTCGAACGAGCAATTCAACCTATGATCTTTTCCAGCGCAATCCCAACGGCCAGCACTCGCTGGTCGGAATGCGCCGGCCCGTCGATCTCCAACCCGATCGGCAACCCACTCTTCTCTCCGAGGCCGATCGGCAGCGAAAGGCCCGGCAAACCGGCAAGCGATCCGCCGTCTGTATTAGCGATAAAGCGAACTAGGTTTTCGAATGAACTGGCCGAAGGCTCTGCGTCAATCGCCGGGAGCGGGGTTGTCGGGAATACGAGAGCGTCAAGCCGCGCCTTTGCGAAAGTGTCGGCGTAATATGTTTGAACTGCAGGACGACCTTTGGATATCGCCCACTGGTAGATCGGGCCAATATCCGCCAGCGCGCCGCTGGGCTCCCGGATTTTCCCGGCAAGTGCAATATCCCGATAGAAAGCCTTGACGTCGGGACTTGCGATCGCATCGACGAGGGCTTCGAGAGAAATGCTCGTGCAGAATCTCTGCAGGTAAGACCTCATGTCCGGCGCCAGTTCTCCGAATGCGACGACGCCAGTGCCGCGCATCAGCGTCCGAAACTCCGGCATGTCCACGGGAATGACGCTTACACCCGCTTCGCGCAAGCTCGCGAGCGTCGATTCGAACGCGCGTGTTGTGTCGGCGTCGAGATCTTCGAGAAAGGCCTCGGCCAATCCGAGCCGGATTGTCTCTGGCGCCGCAGCCGTCGCGCACTCGTTCCTCGACACGATAGAATCGAGCAGGGCGACGCCGGGCAAATCGCTGGCCATTGGGCCTGCGGTGTCGCGCGTATGTGAGAACGGTGTTATCCCTTCCTGCGACCAGCGACCGACGGTGGGGCGGAACCCGACGATTCCATTCAATGCTGCCGGTATACGGACGGACCCGCCGGTGTCCGTGCCAAGCCCGGCCGTGACGCAACCCGATCCGATCGCGGCGCCCGTGCCGCTGGATGATCCGCCGGCGATCTTCGTAAGGTCATACGCGTTTCGGACTCCCGGCGCGGGTCCTGTCGAATAGGCAGGATTGTAACCGGAAATGCCGACCGCCAATTCGTGCATGTTGGTCTTCGCGACCACAATCGCGCCTTCGTCGCGCAGCCGTTCCACGAGGGGAGCATCCTTAAGCGGAATGAATTTGCTCAGCGCCGGTGTACCCGCAGTGTTCGGCAGCCCCGCAACATGGATGTTGTCCTTCACGACGACGGGCACGCCGGCCATTCGGCCGAGCGCCGCGCCCGACGCCCGCGCGGCGTCGATCTGCGCCGCGTGCTTCAGGGCCGTGTCGCGAGCAACTGTGATCGCGATATTCCATGCGGCTCGGCCCTCCAATTTGCTGAGAGCCCTCTCTGATTGGGGTACCTGAAGTCAAGCTGCTCCTACTTTTTTCCTTGCTGGCGGTTGATCTCGTTCCCGTGGGCTACTCGCTTCTCTTCGCGGTCGGCGCATTGGCCG
>JAKALI010000480.1 GCA_021813195.1 Pseudomonadota bacterium | reverse complement strand
GGGACCACCAACCGGATCCTTGATGTAAGGGTTTGCCACGGTCTGCCACATGATGCTGTTGTCGTGGTACGGCGGCATCGTTTCCTTGAAGTCATCCGCGTAAAGAATCAGCGCGGTTGCCACGGTCTTCTTGTTCGCCCGACACTGGCTCTCGATGGCCGTGTCCTTCGCTTTGTTCAGCGACGGCAGCCGAATGAGACGCAAAGCGGCGCTGTCGTAAATCGGAATTTCAACGTTAATTTTATTGAGACGGATGTAGGTCATGGCATGTGCAACTTTGATATCTAGACAAAAAAAGCAAGGCGTGGTCGCATTCTACGCGAAACAAGGGCGGCTAGAGAAAATCCCGCGATCGAAACGCAGATAGTAACGACATAATATTTAAGAGGCGGAATTTGTCCCAAGAGTGGGGCACGCACAATTTCGAGAAAATAAAAAGCGACATTATAATCAATGACGAAATGCCGATGCTGCGGGATGGTCTGATAATTCCAAAATACTGGAGTAACAAAAAACGCAAGTTGCATTAAGTTGCGGACGATGAGTTCAACGTCACGAAATCGGGCACAAATAAAGCCAAGAACGGTGACAACCCAAAATCCATTTCCAAAAAGCAGCAGCAGGCCTGGAATAGCCAGCAGACTTGTCCAACCGATGGGTACTATAAGTAGCGCAACGCCGATAAAGTAGATAATAAAGTGGTGAGCAAATGTGATGAGCGTCTTTAAAACGGTTCTACCAACGTACACCTGTATATCAATGTTCGTATCCGTAATGAGCGAGCGGACTCTTACGAAGGCGCTTGAACCCTCGGTAATCATCGTGGTCATCGCCGACCAAATGATGATCCCAAGGCCTATATACCCGAGGGTATGAAATATTGCACTTCCGAATATAGTCGACGATACAAGCGCCAAACCGAGAATCATCACAATAACGTTTATTGTTTCCCAAAACGGGCCAATTCGCGATCTGCGGTACTGGCAAACAATGTCAAGCCACGCCCAGAAAAAAGACTTACGCAAGTTGCCTAAAACGCCTTCCAACATCCGCAGCATACTGGCGTATCGGGAAAGAGGGAGATTAGAAGTCGCTGTCACGGTTTCATGCTCATTTATGTTTAAGCGCGCTACGCTTAGGGAGGTAGAAAAGCGTCAACGGAACCGCTGTGACGATCCGCAATTTCAACTAATGCAGAAAGCCTTGACAATCAATAGCAACTGTTTCAGATCGCGTGGAGAGGCATTGAGGCAGCCTCTCCCGTAGGCGGACGATGCCATGCGCGTCAGTATTATAACTCTAGCACTCGACACACCGTTCTATATTGACGAGGCCATTGTTAGCGTTTCGCATCCGAAGGGAGCAGACATCCAGCATATTATTGTGCACGATGGTTCCGAGGCAGACTTTGCGGATTTGGCAAGTCGTTATCCAACACTGCAACTTATACGTGGACCGGGACGCGGCGCGACTGCAGCCGCGAACGCCGGCCTCGCGCATGCGACCGGCGATTTCATTTTTTTCCTCAATAGCGACGACCGTTTGACACCGAATGCGATTGCGGCGCTAGTCGAGGCCGCCGCGCGCGCCCCTCTGGTGGAAATCTGGACTGGAAAGACGCGATTATTCACCACCGCGACTGACGGTACGGAGATTACGTTGCGAACCGTCGCCGATCGCACCGCTACAGTCTTGACTCTAAACAACGTACTCGACGATTTCCCCCTTCTGACCGCCCGCTTCGTTCGTCGCGAAGTATATGAACAATTCGTCGGGCTCGACGAGCGCTTTCACACCTGTTCCGATCGCGAATTCATGACAAGGCTCGCGCTCGTCGGGGTCTCCGAAGCTCCTCTCGACGAATGGGTCTCGGAGCTGCGCTTCCACGAGGGTTCCAGCACCATCCGGCGACCGCAGTCGGACGTCCCTGCGTATTTGCCCCAGCATGTCGAGCTTGCGCGCCGCTGGCTGGCTGACGCGACGCTCTCGCCGGAGCAGCGGGCAATCTTCAAGGACTGGCATGCCAGGGAGCTAATGCGGCTTGCATTTTACAATGGGAAGGCCGGCCGATGGGGCGAGGTCATCCGAGTTTTACTGAGCGGCTTCGGCGTGGACCCATTCTGGTTTTGGAGAGCGCAGACCATTATCGGCGCTCGTCATCTCAGGCGCCGGGATGACGACCGCACTGGCTCGCTCTGAGGCATTTTACAGTCGTCCTCATCGGATTAGAGGCGCGACGAAGTTGAGTAGATCCCCGCCCGTAAAAAGATGCCCTTCGATCCCGGCCTGCGCCGCGGCGCTCATGTCCGATGGCTTGTCGCCGATGAGTAGACTATGGGCCACATCAATCTGCCAATGCTCTATGATATCGAGAATCATGCCGGGTTTTGGCTTGCGCCAGTCCGAGGTGCGCTTGTAGGCGGGAACCTCGCCCTCGGGATGATAAGGGCAATAGCGGATGTCGTCCAAGTGCGCGCCATGCGCGCGCAGAACCTGCTGAATCTGGTGGTGTAGGACGCCGATCTGCGATTCGGGATAGTAGCCGCGGGCGACACCGGCTTGGTTGGTCACCAGAAAGGCATAACGGCCGCTATCGTTGATCAGTTTCACGGCTTCAATGGCGCCGGGCAGCCAATCGAAATGGTCGATACGATGGACATAACCGTGGTCGACATTGAGAACGCCGTCACGATCCATGAACACCGCAGCCCGTTGCCTGTTCGCGCGCAGCAGCGCGGGCGCCTGGGCGAAGGAAGCGGGCGTTCCGATATCGATGAAGAAGCCGTCGTAGACGCGGCCGCAAACGCGGCCGCGCGCGCTCAGGCCAGGCAGAATGTCGCGTTCCAGCGAACCGTTCTCTGGCAGAAACGGCACGATGTCACGCGAAATAAGATAGACGCCGCCATTGATAGTTCCGCCGGCCGGGCCGCCACGTTCACGGAAGCCCACCACCCGCTCGCCGTCGATTTCGACCACTCCAAACCGTGAAGCGTCAGGTTCGTGCCGCAGAGCCATGGCAACGAGCGGCGAATGAGAGGCGGCAAGCGGAACGAGGTCAAGCCAATTGAAGTCAAACAACGAGTCGCCGTTAAGCAAATAGAAAGTCGGTTCTAGCTCGTCGGCCGCGAACCGCAGCGCGCCCGCGGTGCCGAGCGGTTCCGGCTCGACAATCATTTCGATGTCGACTGCCATCTCGCGCGCCCGCTGCGCGAGATAGTCGGTAAATTTCTCGGCCTTGTAGCCAGTTAACAGCAGCAGGCGGCGAAACTTGAAGCGCGCGAGGCGCCATATTAGCTCGTCCAGAAACGGCGCATCGCCGACCGTCAGCAACGGCTTCGGTTGGTTACGGGTGAGCTCGCCCAGACGGGTACCGAGTCCGCCCACCAAGATGACGCCCTGCTCGGGAGCTTGATTTTCTGTCACGCTATTCCGTTTCGGTCCGGCGGGAGCACCGCGCAATGGCCGCTCCGCTGATGGGTCTTGCTCAGGAGCCGGCAAGAGGAGGATGGCTTGCTTATCCGCCCAGCTGCGCACGGTACCAGGCGATGACTTCTGCGAGCCCTTCGGAAAGAGAGATCCGCGGCGTGAACCCCAGACAAGCGCTCGCTTTTGTCATGTCGAGCACACGGTAGGGAAGAGCGCTCGGCCAGTCCGGTTCGAACCGTATGTCGGTCGTTGAGCGCTCCAGGGCAGCAAGGATCAAGCGCGCCAGATCACCTGTGCTGATTCCGATTCCGCTGCTCAGATTGATCGGGTCGCAATCGGCCTTGTGTTCCAGCGCTAGAAGGCAGCCGCGAGCGAAATCGCGCACGTGCAGAAAATCCCGAATGTCATTGCCGGTACCCCAGACCTGCAGCGGCGACTCGCCGGCGACCGCGCGTCGAATAAGGCTGGAGACCACATGACCAGTGGCGGGATCGAAGTTGTCACGTGGTCCATAAAGGGCCGCCGGGCGAACCACTGCAATGCCCATGCCGGATTCGCGCGCGACGAACTCGGCGAGGCGCTCGAAATAACGGCGCATCCAGCCGTAGCCCAAATAGCCTGGAAAGACCGGCCCATCCCACAATTCGGCTTCGCGGGCCGGTCGGTCGATAACCGGATAGGCCGTGCTGCTGCTGAACACGAGAGCCCGTTGCGCCCCACCCTGCCAGGCCGCCTGAAGCACATTGGCGGTCAGCGTCAGGTTCGTGGCGATACCGGACATAACCGCAGAGGGGCCCGTACCAGCCGCGCCTACGCTTCCCGCGGCGTGAAGGACGCATTCCATGCCTTCGACCGCGCGCAAACAATCCTGCGGGCGGGTCAAATCGACGGTGATC
>JAKALI010000479.1 GCA_021813195.1 Pseudomonadota bacterium | reverse complement strand
CAGCAGTGAACTCTTCCTTGAGCGACTTCGGCCATTGGCGTACAACCTCGTCCCAACGGTCGGACTTAGGGATCTCGATTTCCGCAACGGGTGTTGTCTCTACCAGCTGTAAGCCCATTTCAGCGAGTTTTTCTGCGATGTGCCCCGACGCAAGACTGGCCGGCTTTGAGGGCACTGAGCTCCGCCACGTCGAACGAGCGTCGTTCGTGCGACGGACGCCCGCTGACCTGATCTCGCTTGTCTGGAGCATGCGTCCGTCGGCATAGGCCAAGCGCCGCGGCACCAAGAATTCTGTCTGACTTCGGCGACCCGGTTGACTCGGCTTGAGCGAGGTTGTCTCGTCGACGTTGCCGTCCCAGCTTCGCCCAACATGGGTAACCTGAATGCCTGCATTGCTCTCCCAGCCGACATTTAGTGTGAGAGTTGACGAACCGAATTGGCGGGTCAAGTATGCGGTTAGCTTCTTGTCATCGGCTTGAAAAATCTCACCGAAGTGAAATCCGGAGGCGAAGCCTATCGCTGTCACGACCGAGGAATTGTGGTCGTCCCCATGAAGGGCGACTAAGCGGTCCCAATCGATGCGGATATTCGCTCCGGTCCAGGCATCACACGAACCGCAACCTCGGAAGAAGCCGCTACGATTTCGAGCATGGCCCTCAGTGGAAAATATGGGATCGACAAGTGTATTGACCAGTGTGAGACTTCTATAAGTGCGTTGTGTGTCGAGCAACAGCGCGTCGCCGTTCGACCATCCCACGATCGGGCCAAGCACTCGATCAACAACTCGACCGGCCACAAGATCGACAAGTTCCAAATTGAATGAGTGTTGGCTTGCGGGATCACCGAGCGAGGCCAACACGAAGCGACCACGCGGCGAGAATCGCGGTTTGATCCCACTCCGATCGACAATCAACGCACCAGTGTCCTGCGCAAAGACCCGATAGCGGCGCGGCAGAATCTCCAGTCGATAGCGGCCGTCAGGCGAAATCTCAATCTCCTGAACGCGTAGTGCCGGCGGGACCTTGGCGTCGGCAGCCTGGGTCAAGTCGGGAGACACGAAATCCTGGACGACAATCTGAGGCCGACCCGCGGAGACTTGAAAAGGACCCAGCCGGGTAATGGGCAGTGCCGCTTCCTGTTCGCCGCAGCCCGGCGCAACGCCAATTAGGGCCCATTCAATCTCGAGTGTACCGGCCAAGTATGGCTTGATCCAGAGACGCCCTGTGCTTCCGATATCGGGATCGTGGAGAGGGATAACGACGCGTGTCCGTCCGGCTCCGAATCGGAACTCGTATGGCGCTTGCGTGCCGCCGGGCAATGCGATGAACCCCGGACCAGCTTCCAGCTGATTGTAATTGTTAAATCTGTAAGAGCCCTCGAAACGCACCCCATCCGGCATGGCGCCGACGAGGTATAGACGAGGGCCGTTGACAGGAGCTGGTGAAAATCGCCAGTCGACCTCAATACGACCTCCATGTTCGATGGCTTTGGGTGAGCTCGAGATCACTTGTACATTATTGATGAGCGATTGTGCGGCTGCGGCCGCACCGCATTGACGCGTTGGTACGGTTGCCGGGGTAGGCAGCGCGGCGCGCAGCGCAACAGTTGCGGGGCTCAGCGCCAACAAACAGGCTGCTTTGCCTGTCGGATCCAGCGCCCGCGCGCGCGCCAGATACTGCTGCGCGAGGCATGCCCGATCACTTCCGCATTGGTCACGCCTTGCCACCCACGCCCTCTCGTCCGCGTCGAGTGCCCGGCGTCGGTCACTTGTCGCTTCCGCAGCGATCGCGCGCTTGAAAAGACCGTCCTCGCAATCGTCGAGGCGCCAGAGATCGGGGGTTGCGCAGATGACCCGCTCGGACTCGC
This sequence comes from Pseudomonadota bacterium, assembly GCA_021813195.1. The sequence continues at coordinate 2,464 of JAKALI010000479.1, read as the reverse complement.
TTCGGGCAGCCTTGCACCAGCTTGGTTCAGCATGGGCGGGGGATTGCGGCAGGGAGACCACGACGTAGAGCGCGAGGGCCGCAATCAATCGTAGGGAGAAATCCCGCAACAAATGAGTGACTCCTACATTCCTGGAACCTTCGATCAAACGCAGCTCTCTATGCCGCCTATGAGATCTTTCCGCCTTCCCTGATCAAATTTGCACGATCCAGCATCGAGGACACAAGCCCCGGCGGATTGCCGAGCAGCAGCCCCGCCATAAAAGCGAAATAGATCGTGGCGGACGGGAAGAACAGGCCGCTCAGCGCGTAGACGACGATGCCTACTAGGAAGACAGCTGTGCCAGCCAGAATGTTTTCGACCAGCCCGCCGGCCTCAGCGCGGTAAGCGACAGTCGCGATCCTCCATCCTCGGCGCGCGATGACCCAGCCGAGCAGCGTCGTCGCAACGAGCAGCGCCGCCTCGATCAAAATGGGCAGCGTCTTCACCTCCCGCCCGTCGATGAGCTGCGCGAGGATCTGCGCGTGGATAAGCACGCCCGGAACCTTGTTGCGGTCGCTGACCGAGAGCGGTGTCAGGTGGCGGTCGCGATCGCCGAACGCGCCGCCGACGAGTACGATGCGGCCGCGAACGTACTCCTCCCAGCCCTTGCCGAACAACGCGGCGGCCGGTGCGTCGGGATCGTGTGTCGCAACGCGCAAAACTGGCACCGCGTGCTCGTCGAGGCCCGTTGCGGGCGGCCGCTGCCAGTCGATGAGCTCGGCCTTGGTGGTCGGCGACGACTTGCGCATTTTGACCGCATCTGCGAGCGCCTCGGCGATGCCCTTGCGGTGGGGCTTCTCCGTCGACGGCGGCATCCGGTGACGGATTACCTGGTCGCCGATCATGAAGCGTCCCTGGTCCTCGGCATTGACGAAATAGAGGTGCGCCGCGGCCTTTCCGGTCTCGGCGATGAAGCTTTCTTGATAGGCGAGCGATTGCTCAGGGTCTCGGTCGCGGAGCACGGACCTCTTGTCAATCGCGCCGATCACGACCGGGATCTTGGTATTCTTGATTGCTGTTACTAGGATCCGATCGTCGTCCCGCAGGGTCGGGCGATCGTAGAAGAAGTCGAGGCCGATCGCCTTGGCGCCGGCGGCCTCCAGAGCGCCTACGAGCTTGGCCTGCAGCATGCGGCTGACCGGCGACAGGCTCGCGTAGCGCTCCATGCTCGTCTCGTCGATCGTGACGACCGCGATGTCCTTGTGCGCGGTTTTGGGCCGGCTAGCGAAGTGGGCCGTGCGCCAGTCGTAGGTCCACGCGTCGGGTGCGCGCATCCAGTCGGACAGATTGGCGTAGTGTGCGATGCCGACGAGCGCCGCGGCCACGAGCACCGCGAGCACAGCCGCAATGCGGAGTGGTACCGCTGCCTTGTCAGGACCGGCACCGGCGTCGTCGCTCAATCTCCGCATCCCTGCCCGTGCCCGCACGATCACACCGATGGGGAGGTTATCCGCGTAGGCGCCGATCGACAACGTCCAATGCATGCTGATTACTGCAGTCGCTGTCACAATTCGAGGCAGACCAACGTCACCCGTCTCTGCAGCTCGAGGCACTTGTCATTTCACGGACACTCTGGCTCAGTTATGGTGCAACGGTCAGGAAATCGGCGTGGCGGCGGCGATGGAAACCAGCAGACAGGCTCAGGTAGATGGGACGGTCGCCGAGCGTGCGCCGGCGGCACAAGCTGGTTCGCGCGGATCAGCGGCTGGGCAGCTCGTCGCTCAGTTCCTGATCGTCCTCGCATTGGCGTGCGCCATCGCGCTCGCGCTGATCGCGTGGGCGAGGAGCGGTCTGCCGGGTCTCGAAGCGCCCGACCGCTATTTCTACGATCTCCGCCATGTCTGGCTGGCAAAGGCGCCGCCGACCGCGCGGCCGGAGATCGCGATCGTCGCGGTGACCGACCGCTCGATTGCCGGCTATCCGGCTATCCAGCCGATCGACCGCGGGCTGTTGGCGCGGCTCGTCACGGAGCTGCAAGCGGCCGGTGTGCGCGTCATCGGCCTCGATCTGCGCTTCGACCGCGCCACCGAGCCCGCCAAGGACGGGGCGCTTGAAGCCGCCATCCGTGGGGCGGGCGGCCGGGTCGTCATTGGCGCCATCGATGCGCGCTCGGGCGCGCCCGCGGAGAGCCTGGAGTACCAGCGCAAGTTCCTGGAGCGGGCCGGCAATCCGCGCTCGGGGCACCTCTACTTCGACCGCAAGAAGCAGGGCTTCGGCCAGCCCGATCTGGCGGTGCGATTCATCGCCCGCCGCACGACCAACGACACCGAGCTGCAGACCAGCTTCGGAGAGGCGCTGCTGGAGGCTGCCGGGGTATCGGTCAGCGACGTCGGACAGACGGTGGTCGCCAAGAACGGCGAGGTCGGGCCGCATATTGCGTGGCTGGCGCCCAAGGCAGCGGATGGCTCGGATGCGTTCACGC
>JAKALI010000478.1 GCA_021813195.1 Pseudomonadota bacterium | reverse complement strand
GCCGGTGTGTATATCGTACGCGCTGCTTGCCGAACCTCCACCGTAGTAGTTGACCATGTTGTTGCCGTCTCCGGCGTCAATGTAGCTGGTGCCCGTCCCGACCGTGATCGTGTCATTGCCGGCACCGGTGGCGATATTGTGCACACCCGCTCCGACGGCTATCCCGTCGTTACCAGCGCCCGTAGCGATGTTACTAGTACCCGCTCCGATAGTTATCTGATAATCGCCGCCGCCCGTGGCGATCGTACTGTCGCCAGCACCCAGACTAATGATCGCCGCTCCCCACGTCGCGATCGTATTGCCCCCGAGCACAATGTCGTAGTTGCCATCTCCCGCGTAGATGCCTTTGTGCCCGTCGCCACCGCGAATGGTCATGTTCCCCCGCATGCGATACGCAGCCGCGCTATAGCCGATGCTGTCCACACCATCGCCCGTATGGATGATGAAGTCCCCAACCGGCATGCTTGAACTGTAGTTGATTGTGTTATTGCCGCCACCCGCGTCGATGAAGGAGTTGCCCGAGCCCACGTCGATCTGATCGTTGCCCGCCCCTGTCACTATGGAGTGCACGCCCGCGCCGACAGATATCGTGTGATCGCCCCCGCCCGTGGTGATTGTGCTGTCGCCAGCGCCAAGCTGCACCACCGCAGCGCCGTACGCCGTGATCGTGTTGCCCCCGAGCACAATGTCGTAGTTGCCGTCGCCGGCGTAGATTTTCTTGTGCCCATCGCCGCCACGGATCGTCATGTTCCCCCGCATGCGATACGCAGCCGCGCTATAGCCGATGTTGTCCACACCATCACCCGTGTGGATGACAAAGTCCCCAACCGGCATGCTTGGGCTGTAGTTGATTGTGTTATTGCCACCACCCGCGTCGATAAACGAATTGCCCGAGCCCACGTCGATCGTGTCATTGCCCGCGCCTGTCGAAACGACGTGCGATCCGGCCTTCAAGGTGATCTGGTTATTGCCGCCCAGTGCATAGACGACGAAATCCCCATCGGCGTTGGCTCGAATGATGTCGTCGCCACCATCGTTGACTACAGTGTGTGACCCTCCATTGGTGAAGGTAAGCGCGTCGTTGCCCAAGCCGGTATAGTGCAATCCTTCCAACGCCCCGGTTGTCAGCGAGTCGTTCCCCGCCCCTAGATCGGTAAATGCCACCCCAGTGACCGTGCTGGAGGTGCTGTTGATTCCCGCGCCGTCGAACAGCAGCAGATCATTGCGGCCGCTTTCCGAGTTCTGGAAAACCATCGGCAGCAGCGAGATCGCCGTTTCGGCGCTCGGATCAGCGGCGGCCCGCATGTTTCTGAGAAGCACGCCAACATTGCGGGGATCCTGGTTGAGAACGAGAAAGTCGGTCTCGGGCGAATAGGCCGCATCCGGAAAGATCTGACGGAACCAGCTGCCGAAGACCAGGAATCGCGCCGCATACTGCTCGCGCACCAAACTCCAGGCGTTATTGAGAATCGAAGCCGCCGTGGACGCGGGGTTCGGGCCGGTCTGCACGTTGCGAAACGGGGTACCGGTGAACGCCTCGAGGGCTGCAAGCCGCCGCGCGTCGATGTTTGCTCCACGGCTCGTCGGATTGACGCTCTGCGCGCCCGCCCATCGGTACAAGACGGAGTCCAGGCCATCGAGAACCTGCTGCGGGGTGCCCGACAGCAGACTGCGGACTTCCAGTTCCAATTCATGATCGGCGGACATGGCACGCCGGAGGTTGGGCATGCTGCCGTAGCCCCGAAGATCGGGCAAATCCTGCGTCGACGGCTCTTCGTTGCCAGGCGCGTAGATGTTGCCGACCAGCGTCTGACGTTGGAGCAGCGCATCGCCCGCAGCTCGCGTTGTGCCGTCGTTGAGCTCGTAGGTGCCGACCTCGGTCAGGATCGTGCCCGGGTTCGAGGCTGGCTGTGTGAAGGGTGTGAACGCGAGCGATATCGACTTGATAGCGTAATCGGCGATCGGCTTCAGCTCTCCCAGATTCACGTCCCCGTCGCCGTTCAGGTCGCGCCAGATCTTCAGGTTCGCAAAAACGCCGTCCGACGCGTCGATCTTGCCATCCGCGTTGCCGCCGTTCGCCACCAGGTCGTGCTCGCCGAGTTCGGCAAAACCGGTCTGCGTCTCGCTACCGAAGAGCTCCCCGATATCGCGTATCTCCCCGTCGCCGTTCGCATCGAGCGCGAGAAACCCGTCGCTCGGCCCGATCCAGCCCACCCGCTCGCGCACGCCGTCCGCGTTCAGATCGAAGTTCGCCTGCGAATTGGCCGACTGCACCAGTTGGATACCGTCTCCGTTCAGATCCAGCACCAACGGATCGCCCCGGAATATGCGCCAGGACGCAGCCGCGGCCTGAAACGCCGCCAGCACGTCAAACGCTTTACGAAAGGTCGGGGAATCTGGAATGCCGTCGCCGTCGGGGTCGGTGCCGGTGCCGATTGTGATAAGCGGCGGAGTTAGTAGGAGCGGAAGGTTCTGGAGAAGGAGGCCGGGGACCAACCTCGGATCCAGGACCCCCTTTCCAGCCTCGTATAGGGCGATTTTCGCAGTGAAGAGATCGGCTGCAGCGCTACCGTAAACGGCAGCTTCGACTCGGTACTGCGGATCTACCGAATTCAAATCGAGATTTCGATATCCGTCAACGAGGGTGCGATCTGCCTGGATTATCCGGGCATTTCTTTCAGACTCCGAAATTAGCCCTCTCGTGAAATCATTCTGTGCATCCTCGTAGGCAAGATCGTGCTGCTTGTATATCTCATCTAGTGGATCCCGCGCATCCGCATTTCTATTTACGGGACTCCCGTCAGGAACAATTACTCCTCCGGACCATCCTGGCCCACCCCAATTGCCGTAGTGGTAGTTGTTGGCCACATAAAAGAGAGCCCCTACCGTTCCTGCTGAAGCCAAGAATTGAAGTGACATTGCGCCTCCGAGTGTCGGTTACGTTTGAATGAGATTCCGAGTAAATGTACGGTGCCTTACGACATCTTCCCAATCTGACGCCCATGTAGTCATTGCGATGGTACTAAGGGTTTGTCAGAGGAATACGTTTGGCGGGCGGTATGCTCAACTCAACCGCCTTGCCTGTGGATCTTCGCCACAGCATCAGTCTATTGTCGCGCCAATTCTTGCTCGGCCCGTCCGTCACGTACGCAACCAGTTCGCCCGAGTTGGATATTCCGTAGGCCCATACGTAGCTCTGCAATTTGGTAAGTCGCGTTGCATTTCCATCCTTAGCCAAGAAGATGTCGTAAGCAAACGGCCCTTTAAGCTCATCGATGTCATTAACACGTACCACCAATGCGATCTCTCCGCTGGCGACAGGCATTGGTTGAGAAGCAACCAATGGGACCTGGAGAACTGGCTCCAATTTGGACAATTCATTCAATGACTGCACAAATACCGTGCGTTTTGGAAAGAGACTTTCCAGAGGGATCTTTGCCTTTGGCAATTTGGACCGCGGATAGGCCGAACCAACCGTGGCAAAAGTAATTTTCTGTCCGTCTGGCAAAAAAAAGGGCGAGCCAATATCTCGTATGCTGAGATCCGTGACGCGCCGCTCTTCGCGCATGGCAACATCGGCGACATAGAGATCGACGCTTGAAAATGACCCTCGCTCGGTAACGGTCTTCGAGCCGCCCGCAAAGAGGATTAGCTTTCCATCCGGCGAGACGCTGGGCGATCGCTTGATTACCGAGGATGTAGTGAGTTTGCGAAAGCCGGTGCCGTCAAGCTTAATCGTGGCAAGCTGTGTGTCGCTCGCTTCGCGAACGACCACGAATACAACATGATCGCCTTTCGGGGCAAATGACGGATTGATCCAACTCTCGCCTTTCGGAGCGTCAAATGTAGTGGCTGCGCCCGTTTTCAAGGAATAGACGACAAATTGGCATCTTGGCTGGCAATAGTCGAAGGCAAGGTATTCCTCGTTTGGAGAAAACCTTGGATTTCCGAACTCGGCGGCATAGCCGAGGCTCCAAAGGCATGCGGCGAGTGCAAATAGGGCACGCGCACTCGCCGAAAGGTACGCGCTCGCTCTGCTAACGGTGCCGTCCGTGCAGCGCCTCATGGCCGCTCTCCCTCGTCAATCACCCGTATCTGCGTCGCTTGAAAACGAAAGGGGCGAAAAGAAAGGTGCCAGGCTCGCTCATCTATTATTTTCACCGAGGCTACCAAATCGTTCACGGTGAACTGACCCGAGTGTCCCCGGCCCCTCCGTAATACGCCCCCACACCCCTTGTCGCTACGATTTGTCACCACTGATCACCCCCATCTGCGTTTCATTCGGCCCCAGCATCACCACCTCATCCACCTTCAAGCCCTTCGGTATCTGA
>JAKALI010000477.1 GCA_021813195.1 Pseudomonadota bacterium | reverse complement strand
GAATTCTCGTTCGGCTTCCGACTGACACCCCTTGATATCGGCATGGAGGTTCTCGAATCCGAGTGGCGGTCGTCGGCCCTGTTCGGTCATCCGCTGTCGAATGCCTTGCTCACTGGCAGCTACATCGTGCTGCTCATGTCAGGGGGCGCGCGCGACCTGCCCGTGTGGATCAGGCCGCTCGCGTTCTTGGTTACGGCTGCGGCCATGATCGTGTTTGGAGGACGAGCCGCAACCTTGTTCGTGCTGGTCTTCCTTGCCTGGTACGTTGCCAGGCAAGCCGTGTCGGTGCTCTCGGGGCAGCCGTTCAACCGGCATCTCGTTCTGGTCGGATTACTGGGGTTTCCGCTCCTCGCCGGGCTCGTGGTCACCCTGGCAGGCGCAGGCTTCTTCGAACGCTTCTTGGAGCGCTTCATTGACGACCAGGGCAGCGCGGCCACGCGCGTCGAAATGTTTGCGCTGTTTCGCTATTTCTCCTGGAACGACCTCCTTTTCGGGCCAGACCATGCCTATCTGCAAACGCTCATGCGGCACTACGGGCTGGATTACGGGATCGAGAGCTTCTGGGTGTCGATGATCCTTACCCATGGCATCCTCGTGTCCGGTCTATTCTTCATCGTGCTTGGTCTGTTCTGCTTCGAGGTGCTGCGCGCGCGGCCCGCCGGTCTGTCGGTCATGATCTATTTCTTCGCGGTCGCCACGGCATCGTTGAGCCTGTCGGCCAAGACGACGGGATTTGCTGTGCTCATCATGATGATCCTGCTACTTTTGCCTGGTAACGTGATCGACGAGCGGGTCGCACGCCCAAGGCTCGATAGGATTGGGCGACCGCGCCTCGACGTGGCATAGTCGCGACCGCATCAGTTCGAGGGGGCTCTCGTCGCATCGGGGGGTGAGTTATGACCGGATTGCGAACATGGGATCGTCGATCCATTACGCGCGGACTGCTCGCAGCCGCGGCCGGATCGTCGGTTGCGCCGTTGCTCTTGCCCCGGCTGGCGTTGAACGCGCACGCCCAGGCGGGACTTGTTCCAGGCAGTGGTGCATCAGAAATTTGGGTCGAACTCGGGCGGCTTGCCATGTCCGCCCAACGTTTCGGCCTTTCGGTACCCCGCATGTCGCTCGGGCCGGAGAGCATGACCGATGATTTTTCTGTCACCATGCCGGCCATCGTCGACTTTATGGATAGTCTCGACGCCGCCATCGCGACAGAACCTGCTGAAAAGGCAGATCGGGCAGAGGATTTGAAGGAAGAAGCGAGCGCGCTCTTGGGCCGCGTGCTAGCGGCCGAGAAGTTTCCACGCGAAGATCGTGACGAAGGCCCTGCGGTTCCCGGCGCGGCACCGCGCGTCGTGGCGCCGAAGTTTGAAGACGTCGCGGACAGCTATGTGCGCCTCTTCGACAGCTGCGTTATCCGTCCCGACAAGGCCAACGAGGTGCGCTGGTACGTGTCGCGTCTCACAGATCCCGCGCGCCGCGAGCGATATCAGCGCATCGAGGACGAGGTCTGCGTGCCATGGTATTTCGTCGGCATCATCCACGGCATGGAGTGCGGCTTCGACTTCAACAAACATCTGCACAATGGCGATCCCTTGCGCGCGCGCACGGTGCAGATTCCAAAAAATCGCCCCGAACGCTGGAATCCACCCACCGACTGGCATTCGAGTGCGGTCGATGCCTTGCGCTACGACAAGTTCGCCGATCTCACCGATTGGAATTTGGCCCGCATGCTCTATCGCTGGGAGGCTTACAACGGCTGGCGCAGTCGTCTGCTCTACAACATCAACACACCCTATCTGTGGAGCTTCTCCAACCATTACACGAAGGGCAAATTCGTTGCCGACAACGTATGGGACGCAAACGCCGTCTCCCGGCAATGTGGTGCGGCCGTGATGCTGAAAATGCTCGTGGAGTCCGGTGCGATCGCTCAGCCTGCATGAGCGCGCCACCGCCCATGCCGTCCCGCGCGGCATGCAGCGGTTGAGCAGCGACAGGCTGACTGATCGCGTCAGTGCCGGGGCTCAGGGCCGTTGAAATACAGCGCCAGTTCTTCGTCGATACGCTGTGCAGCTTGACGCCAATCGCCGGCGCGCGGCGTGTCTCGTCCATTTTCTGGAACCTCAGCCGCTGGCGGCGCAAACGGCTGATGCTCGACGGCCACGCGTTCCGACATTTGTTGCAAAGGTGCGATTTCGAGCGTTCGGGCCGGCACCACGCATAAGGTCTGTGCCAGATCCTGAAGGGCGCCAAAAATAGCTTCGCGACGGACCTCATGCAGCATCGCCACGCTGCGCACCTCTTTCAGCATTTGCTCGTCGGCGCGCCGCAGTGCCTCGCTCAAAGCGCGCACCAACTCGAGTTCGGCCTGCGAGCGCTCTGCTAGCGCGCCAATCAGTTCCTTTACGTTCGATGGAATTCCCGTCATGTAGGTGCTCGTCCCTCGCACGCATTACGCCCTCGCTGTGAGCTGAGACGTGATTCGCATGGCAGAAGCGTGTCAGGCACCTTGCCCGAGCAACCCCGAGGAGGGCTGGAGATGATTGGTGCACGACTGGGAAACTAGTTTCGAAAAACGTCAGGCGCGGCGCACGTTGATTTTGGAGCGCATCACCCTGGCCGCGCAGGTTTTGTTCATCCTCTATCTCGCCGCGCACACCGCCGTGGCGTGGCAGGCCTATCGCGAAGATGGCGCGGCAACCGCGATCCTCACGTTCTTGCTGCTCGGGTTCGGCGATCTCTATTGGGCCCTGCGCTGGCTTTCTCAAGAGGAGCAGGGGAGCATCGGGCTCGTGGCATTGGTTTCGGCACTCACGTGTTTCGCTTCCTGGACTTTCCGGCCCTGGTTCAACGCCTGGATCATGCGCCATACGCTCGGCATGTTGCAGGACTTCTCGCGTGAGATGGAGACCCTCGCGCGTCAAGCCGAAGACAGAAACGCGCATACAACCGATACGACACCCGAAAATGAGAGGGACGAGATCGCACCCGGCGAGCCGCGCGGCGGCCAAGATCATGACAGGGGCCGCTTGGAACACGCCCCACAGCCCGGAGACGGATGCGAAGGCAGCCACAAGGATCCCCCGAGCATATGACATTCAGAAGACAATTTAAGTTCTTGTTATAGAGAAGATAAATATAGACGTTTTCCATAATATAGATTATGCGAATCATGGTTGGCTGAGCGGACTGGGCATACGTGCGCGAGAACACGGCGCTCACGCCACTGCGGCGCTCGAGCTTGGCGCGCCGAATGCAACACGGTAGTCGTGCTTGTACCCGTACTTGTACTCGTACTCGTACGCGTACCCATACCTTACCCCCGCCCCTATGCGGTGTTCACCACCGTGGCAATGAGCGAGGCGTAGAGGGCTGCCACAAATCCCGCGAGCACGTTCACGCTGATAAGAATGCCGATGAGCCGCGCCCACACGGGGTCGACAAAGCGTGCCGCCAGCGACACGACGAAATCGTCGAACGCCTGCTTCAAGCGAAAGATGAGTTCGCTCACCTGCTCCACGCTCGGCACCCGCGGCATGTCCCACACGATGGTCCAGCCGATCTCGCCCATGCTCGGTGAGGGCACCAGGTTGTAGAGCGCCATAACGGTAACGAGGGCTGAGAACGCGAGCCCGAGCACGGGCGCGGAGCGAAAGAACCCCCAGCGCTCGGGCCGCGCATCCAGCTTCAGCGCCAGGACGCGCAACACCGATACGCCTAGATAGGTGACCAGCCCGAATGCGACGGCGATGAAAAACAGCCTGTTGGGATCCGTGCCCGAGAATGTGAAAATCGCCGCCACGCCCGCGATGACGCCCTTGAACAACGCCTCAAGAAAACCGGCGACGGGTATCAGCGCACCCCGCGCGAGACTGCCGGGTCCAAAGTAGAACGGCCACTCATGCCGCAGCCGCGCAATTTCCAACGCAAGACCGAGACCGAAGGCGATGAGCGCGCTCGCGGCGGCAAACAGCATGGGATAGTGCAGCCCCACCCACGCGACAGCGACACACGCGGCGATCTCGAACGCGATCAGCAGAAAATTGCGGATGATGTGCATGCGTGCTGAGGTCCTCGTTACCCTTGCCTGTGCACGCCACCTTAAGCCACGCCACACCGAACGCCTAGCTGGCGAGCCTGAGGCATCCGGGCAGGAGCGAACCCGGAGCGGCTTCGACCGATGCAGGCCGTCGGGCCTGAGCGGTACGCAATCCCGACACCCCTCCCCGTCAAACCGGAGGCAACGCAACGAACTCAATTGCCTCTCACCCCACGGGCAGGCGGCCGCGCGTGGCCAGTGCCAGCACGACATCGGCGGCGCGGGCGCTGGGTGTTGAG
>JAKALI010000476.1 GCA_021813195.1 Pseudomonadota bacterium | reverse complement strand
TCCGTTGATATGTACAACGACTGGTTTATGCGGTTCGCACCTGCCGCCTTCCGTACCACCCGCATCGAGACGACCAAGCATGTTGAAGCGGCGCTGCAGGCGACTGACAATCTAACGAATATCAAGCCGGTGATCATCCGTAAGCACCCCGAGATTCTACCGACACTTCGTATGTCCACGTGCCCTCCCCTTGCCGTCGACAGGCTCATTGGCCTGGCCGGCATTTCCGCGAGCATGGTGAAGCGCATGGAGGATAAGAAGAAACTGCCAGTTAAGATGGCCGACGCCGCGATCGACATCGAGCTTGGCAAGATCGCCACCATTGTTGGGAAGCTGGCTGACCCCGATATCTTCGTCTGGCTCGGTCGCAGTTCACCAGCCAATGCGGGCGAGGTGCACCGTGCAGCGACCATCGTTGCCGATCGTCTCTGCGGCGCAGTCGCCAACCCTATCATCAAGAATGCACAGGAAAAGCGCCAACTCGCCGCAATCAAGGCCTGGCTGGAAGCGCGGCAATACAATCAGCTTCCACCTGGAAGTGCCACCCGGTTCGACACGATGAGACCGGGTACTTTCTCTTTTCGCACCAACGTTCCGGTGAAACTCCCAGGTGGCGTGAAATCCGTCAACATCCCGATTGATGCGGTCATCATGCCAAAGACCGCTAAGCAAGGAGAATTCCCGATCTTCTTCGAGGCGAAGTCTGCCGGCGACTTCACCAACACAAACAAACGCCGTAAGGAAGAAGCGGCGAAAATGACGCAGCTCCGCAGCACGTACGGCCGCAAGATGAAGTTCAATCTCTTCCTATGCGGCTATTTCGACAGCGGATATCTAGGTTACGAAGCATCCGAGGGCATCGATTGGGTGTGGGAACACCGCATCGATGACCTCGCGTTGTTTGGAATCTGATGATGACCTCGAAAATTAGCACCCTTGAGAAGAAGCGCCTCGCCCTGCAGGTCAAACTAGACCAGGTGAAAACACCAGCGGAGCGGAACCGCCTTGGTCAGTTCGCCACACCCCCCTTGCTTGCCGTCGATATTTTGGAATATGCACGAACGCTTTTTCCGGCGCGCGAAAGAATTCGCTTCCTTGATCCGGCTATCGGGACAGGCGCTTTCTATACCGCTCTTCGGAAAGTGTTTTCAAAGGAACGAATCGCCGAAGCACTTGGCTTCGAGATCGATCCCAACTACGGCAAACCAGCTGCGAAACTCTGGGAAGGTTCCGGCCTCGATCTTAGGCTCGCCGACTTCACGCGCGCTGCCGCGGCGCCCCGCGCCAATCTAATTATCTGCAATCCGCCTTACGTCCGTCATCATCACATGACGAATGAGGAAAAAATCCGTTTGCAGCTGCGCACTATGAACGCCAGTGGTATGAAGCTGAGCGGTCTTGGTGGGCTCTACTGCCACTTCCTCGGCCTCTCACATGGTTGGATGGCTGATGGCGGCATAGCCGGCTGGCTCATTCCGAGCGAATTCATGGACGTAAATTATGGTCAGGCTGTGAAGCGCTACCTCCTCAGTAAGGTGACGCTTCTCCATATCCACCGCTTTGATCCGAATGACGTGCAGTTCGCCGATGCGCTCGTCTCCTCGGCCGTCGTCTGGTTCAAGAAGGCGCCCCCACCGCCTGAGCATTCGGTGACCTTTACCTTCGGCGGGACCCTCAGCTCCCCGAAGATTTCTCGGAGCGTCTCGGCTAGTGCACTTGCCCATGAGTCGAAGTGGACGCGCTTTCCGGTGGAGGGGGTCCGGACAAACTCTTCGATCCCCACGATCTCCGACTTTTTCAAGATCAAACGTGGGATCGCCACCGGCGATAACGGCTATTTCATTCTTTCGGCCGACGACATCGCAGCGCACGGTCTCCCGGTTGAAGCCTTCCGCCCAATCTTGCCGAGTCCCCGCTACCTGCCTGATGACCAAGTTGACGCCGATGGGAACGGCAATCCGAAGATTGAGCGGCGCATGTTCCTTCTTGATACCCGTCTCAACGAGGACGAGATCAAAACCCGTTTTCCCACGCTTTTTGCTTATCTCGAAGAGGGGAAGAGGCGGGCGCTTCACGTCCGCTACCTCTGCAGCCATCGCTCACCCTGGTATGCGCAGGAGAATCGACCGCCGCCGCCGATCGTCTGTACTTATCTCGGCCGCAAAGATACTGCGCGCGGCCGTCCTTTCCGCTTCATCCTCAACCGTTCGCAGGCAACAATCGCAAATGTCTATCTTGCCATGTACCCAACACCTCCGCTCGCGCGCGCCCTGGCGCACGATCCCAAACTGATCGAACGTGTCTGGAAGGTTCTAAACACGATTACCCCTGCGCAGCTCCTTGGCGAAGGGCGCGTTTACGGCGGCGGTCTCCACAAACTCGAACCGAAGGAACTCGCCAACGTCCCCGTCCCGCAGCTCATGGACCTCCTGCCGGAGCACGAGCGACCGGCTAAACAAGCAGACTTTCTGGAGGAGCTTGCAGCATAGCAAGGGAAGACTGGCTCCGGCGTCAAACTTTTGATAATTCTCTTCTTTCAGAGGTAAGGGAGATCCTCTTTCACTTGAAACAAAAACCCGGCGTGCATAAGCCGGGTTCGAAATATAGCTATTGGGACACTCTGGCGGCGCGCTGCTCTCCCAATGCAAGTTCACCCAAATAGCGGCATGCTCTGATCGCAGCACCTGACGCCGTAACAATGGCAGTTCTCTGTTGTCGGAGTACGACAAGCCAGACGTACACGTATGCCGCATGGTCAAGCCGGGGATCGAGGTTGATTCCGAGATCGGCACACAGAAATGCGGCACCAAGCTCGGCAACTAATTCCTCCATGGCATATGCGCAATCGCCGAAGCGACCAGAAAGTTCGCGGTTCAGGCGCTTCGGATGTCCCGACCAATGAACATGCTCGTGTAGCAGGACGGAGTAGAAGGCTTCCGTCACCGTGCTGGTTTCGGTGCCGATGAACCGGCGCCGCTCGGGCATGTGAATACAGTCGGACGACCTGTTGTAGCCGGCCACGTCACCGCCATAGCGGATATCCGCTCCAATCCCAGAAACGAACGCGTCAACCGATACGAGGTGCTCGGTTCGGTTCTCAGGTAAGACCTCAGCCTTGAACCAACCATCCACCTGGTCCGCATTGAAGACCGACGAGCCCCGGACCACCAAACGTTCCCGCGCCGTTACCGTACCCTCATTCTCGTTTTTACGTTCTTCGGTCTCGCGCTTGAAGAACACGATCTCAGACGCCTTCTCTCCCTTACGCACCTGGGCGCCCTGCGTGCTCCATTGCCGATAGGTGGCCCAGTACGGCGACGTATAGCCACGAATACGGCTGGCGGACCACAGCGCAAGAGTATTGACGCCACGATAGGGATTCCTTGTGATCGCATTGCGCGGGAAACCGGCCGATCCCTGGTGCCAGGGCATCTGATATTCGCCAACTCCCGCCTCTATTGCCTCGATAATCTGACTCGTCACCCGCGCATAGATGTCAACGCGCGGCAAAGAACTACTGGTTTCCATGACACGCTCCTTATCACGCCAGGAACACCGGAAATTCGGTGCTCCAAAGTGACAAGGAGACGTGGCCGCTACGACTCCTCAGGGCCCCTTAAGTCGGGCCGGCCTGCGCGGTGGTAGAAGGCAAGGGCGAGCGCGACCGCGTCGAAGAGGCTCTGCCGCGGATCTTCGCTCATCCACGGTTTGCGATACGGCGGGAGCCGATGCGCGAACGCCGGGATTCGCATCGCGATCGCCTGGGCGATTTCGTGCTTGGTCAACGCACCTACCTGCACGAAACACTCGGCAATCTCGCTTCTTCTGCAGCGGTGAACTTCGACGAGTTCGGCCATAGCGACGTGCTCGAGCATGCGGTACAGCTTCCGTATGCGGGAAGTCCTGCGCGAGCCACTTTCGCTCGTGTCTTCGACGACGAGCACCTCGGGGCGATACCGGGTTATGAGCTTCCGGAGCGCTTCTACCGTCCTCGCGTTCTTGTGTTTCTCTTTGAGTTCCTTTACGCCCCAGTCAAACGGGCTTTCCGGTCCCTCGAAGAACACGAACGCGAACCCTCGGCTAAACGGATACACGGCAAGCACAAGATTCTGGGGTTGTGCATCGCTCATATGCCTTCGAGCGGCTTCGCTTTGCCGGTCGCGCGCTTCAGGGCAAGCTCGCAAAGCTCCCGCTTGCGTAATCCGGCAAGGCTGGTAGTGTTCTCTAGCGCCAGGTGAAGCTGGTAGATATTCCACATAACTCGGTCCTCAACCCGGGTGTAGACATGGGGAAACATCGCCGACGGGGGAATCCCGAAGATCACCTGGCAGGCAAGC
>JAKALI010000475.1 GCA_021813195.1 Pseudomonadota bacterium | reverse complement strand
CGGCCGGCCGGACCAAGGTGGCGCTTGGCGTCGTATTGCGCGCCGCCAGAAAGGCGATGGGCACAGAGATCACGATGGCAAGCGCCGTGCCGAGGGTTGCGATGTTCAGTGTATCCCAAAGCGGCCTCACGAGGTTCGGAAAATACGACCAGCGGGGCGGCACCATGCGTGAACCGATATCGGCTATTTGGGTCGGCGCATCCCAGACGTAGGCCCAGATTGTATTTTCCGTCATCACGCGCCAGCAGAACGCGGTCAACGCGACGACGAGAAACCAACCCAGCCAGATCGCGAGGTCTGCTCGGGAGGTGCGCCGCCGCCAAAATGGACGTCCATCGGGAAGACTGGCGACTGGCATCATTGCACCCATTTCCGGATGACGCTCGAGGCATATTCGCTGACCATGACAATCACGATGATTAAGATCAGAACGGCTGCGGCACTGTCGAACTCGTAGCGGTCGATGGCCGTGTTGAGGGTGGCGCCGATGCCGCCCGCGCCGACGATTCCGACGACGGCCGACTCGCGGAAATTAATATCAAGTCGATAGAGCGACAGACCAATGAGCCTCGGCGCGACCTGCGGTAGCACGCCGTAAGCGAGGAGCGACGGCCAACCGGCCCCGGTAGCACGGATTGCCTCGACTGGAGCAGGATCAATGTCTTCGATGTCCTCGGCCAGCAGCTTGGAGAGAAAACCGATGGTTGCGAAGGACAAGGTCAGGAAACCCGCGAAAGGGCCAAAACCGACCATGGCGACGAGCAAGATCGCTATGATGATCTCCTGTAGCGATCGTGACACGGCGATGATCCCGCGGCAGACATAATAGACAAAACGGGGTGCGATGTTGCGCGCCGCGCCGATGCCGATCGGAACAGAGATCGCGATACCGGCAACCGTGGACGTCACCGTCATGGTGAGGCTTTCGATCATGCCCTGAAGGATGTCGCTCCAACGCGTCGAGAAATTCGGCTGCAGGAAGCCGGCAACGAACCGGCCGCCGCGCTCGACTCCGTCGATCACACGCGCCCAGTTCACCTCCACCGTACCGAGCGCCAGCACGAGATAAACGGCGCCGCTGACGATCAAAGCGCGCCGGAGCCATGGATTAGCGATGAGCGGCGGCCGCCGCCAACGGCGTGGGGCGATCGCGCTATCTGTCACAGCGCCGTGGCCACACGTTCGGCGGAGGTCGAAACAACCACCTTGATGTAGGGCCGGTGGTCCTCGGCTTGAGCCCGCTCTATCTCGCCCGCGTCCCGTCCGATAGTCTTGGACCAATCCTCTTCGCCATAAATCGTCGTGAGTACCGTGGGATCAAGCGCAGCTGGTGAACCGTCGAAAACAACGTGCCCGGCTTTCAGGCCAACGATGCGCTGAACGAACATTTGAGCCAAAGCCACATCGTGGATGTTAATCACGGCGGCCAAGCCGCGCTCAGCACAGACCTCAACCAGAAGCCGCATGATCTGGCGCGAGGTTTTAGGGTCAAGGCTCGCGGTAGGCTCGTCGACGAGTAGAATATCGGGTTCTTGTACCAACGCCCGAGCGATACCAACCCGTTGGCGCTGCCCGCCTGACAACTCGTCGGCGCGCTTGTCTATGTGGTCGAAGAGGCCGACACGCTCCAGGACGCCGAAGGCACGGTCTATGTCGGCCTGAGGAAATCGCCGGAACCAGGAGCGCCAGAAGCCTACATAGCCAAGTCGGCCTGAAAGCACATTCTCCATGACCGTGAGGCGCTCAACAAGAGCGAATTCCTGGAAGATCATGCCCATGCGTCGCCGGGCGCGGCGAAGCCCCGCCCGGCCTAGACCAGTGATCTCGGTATCGCCCAGATGGATTCGGCCGGCCGTGGGCTCCACAAGCCGATTAACGCATCGAATTAGCGTCGATTTGCCTGCCCCGGACGGACCGATCAGGCCAAGTACCTGACCGGCCGGAATAGTAAGATCGATAGCGTTGAGAGCCGTGTCACCCTTCGCATAGCGTTTGGAGAGATCTTCAATTGTCAGCAGGCCATCGACATAACGGATTACTTACAGGTGAAGCTGACACCTATCGCGTCATCGATCTGACGAATCACAGCCCAATGGTCCTTGAAGGTGATGGGAATGAAGGCTTCCTGTGGCGGCTCGGACGCCTGGAATTCCTTGAGAAGCGCCGTCCCCTCCCACTTGAAGGTACGGAAGGCTTCCTTGACCTTCTCGGCTAGCTCCGGCTTTAGGTTGTAGACATAGCCATAGCCCGTCGTGGGAAAGGTTTGCGATTTATAGATCGTTACAATCTGGTCGGGCTTCACCACACCCCGGGCAATCATGCGCTTCATGACAGAGTTGGCGACCGCGGCGGCAGGATAATCCTTGTTTGCAACACCAAGGATCGAGTTGTCGTGTTTTCCCGAGAAGACAGGCTCGTAGTCCTTACCGGCTATGAGCTTGAACTCCGAGCCCAGCAACGCCGAGGGCGCCTTGTACCCAGAATTCGACGTCTCCGATGTGAAGGCCATTTTTTTGCCCTTGATATCTTCGACCCTCGCGATCCCGGAACCAGGATACGTGATAATCTCCATCTCGTAACCGAACTCTCCTGTCTTCGATGCCATCATCGTGAAGGGGACGAATCCAGAGCAAGCGACAGCGATTGGATTTGACCCGGTATTGAATCCTGCAACATGAAGCCGGCCAGCACGCATGGCCTCGAGCTGCGCGGCATTGGATTGCACCGGAAAGAACTGAACTTTCTTACCCGTCACCTTGGCTAGATGGTCGAGAAATTCTGCCCATACCTTCGCATAAACTGCGGGATCCTCGACTGGTGTATAAGCAAAGATAAGCGTGTCGGGATCGATCCACTTCGCCGGATCAGTCGGTGCGTCAGCGACCATATCACCATTAGAGTCGGTGAACCGCGGATCGAGCTTGAATTCGGCGTGCGCGATGCCACCGACAACAAGCACGGCCGCAAAAGCAACGAGCGCGGCTCTACACACTTTTGTCAACATCTGTCTGTCCCCTCTCTAATCCAAATCACTCAACGAGCCTTTGGTTGTCCGCGCAGGAAGGCGATCACAAACAAGCGCGTACCCCGCTCCGCGCACGGTGCGCAAAAGATCTTGGCCGCGAACACTGTTGAGCACCTTACGTAGTCGTCCGATATGGACATCGACCGTTCTCTCGTCGATTGTCGATGATTCACCCCACACCGCTTCGATGAGTTCTCGCCGCGAAAAGACCCGCTCCGGACGCTCTAGCAGTATCTGCAGCACCTTAAACTCGGTCGCCGCCACATGAAGCGGTCGTCCTCGACGCATGACCCGATGGGTTACCGGATTGAGTTCGATATCTGCGCAACGCATCACCTGGGCGTCGAGGGTTCCGTCAAAGCGACTTTCACTCGCGGTTGGTGCTCGGGGCATTGCTTGGGTGCAAGAATTAGAACAAGCAGCATCCTCTCGGATATAGGTCTTGCCACCGTCGATGACTTGAAGTCGCGCGGGAACCCATTCGAGCTGCGATTGACGATTGATCTCTTGATAGAGCGTACAGCCAGCGCCATCAGTAATTGATGTTGACACGCTGCTCTGATCGCAGTCGCGCCCTGGCCTTCCCGTTTGCTTAAGGAGCACAAGCGCCACCTTGACGCCCGTAATGACCGCCTGCGGTTTTAGAAGGCATGCAAGCGACTGGGGATCTTTAATGACGAGCACGCGGGCCATGGACGCACCTCAGGATGTCGTATTCTCACCACCTGCAGGATGTATCGAGCTGCTCGCGTCGCGCTTAGTTCGCTCGACTTCCGGCATCGAGCCAGTTGCAATGAAATAGACGTTCTCCGAAATATTGGTAACGTGATCGCCAACGCGCTCAATATTTTTAGCGCAAAATAGCAGATGCGTGATTCCTGCAACGTCCTTGTATGTCCGCGATATATATTCGATAGATTCCTTGAACACCTCCGTGTTCAAGACATCAATTTCGCTGTCCCCTTCACGGATAGTGATTGCTTTCACCGCATCACGTTCGGCATAGGCGTCAAGCACCTGACGCAGCTGACGCCGCGCGAGCGCGCTCATCTGAGCGATTCGCTCTCCCAGATCCTGGGGAATCTCCTCGCTCCCCAACACGAGAGTGCGTTTGGCAATATTCTTCGCCAAGTCCCCGATTCTCTCTAGTTCCGACGCAATTCGTGTCGCCGCCATAATGTCCCGGAGATCGACAGCCATGGGCTGGCGACGTACTATTGTTTGGACTGCCGCGTCTTCAACACGCCGCTCCAGTGCATCGACAGCCTCATCATTGGCGATGGCTTTCCGAGCGGCAGCTTGATCGGCGGAG
>JAKALI010000474.1 GCA_021813195.1 Pseudomonadota bacterium | reverse complement strand
TGTGTGGCTGGCGCTCTGGTTTGTTTTCGGTGCGCTTGCCGTGCTGGCGGGGCGTGCAGCGCTCACACGGCTGACCCGCCGATGGGCGCGGGACGGCCGTCTCTATCGCCGCGCCGTCATCTATGGCGCAGGGCCAGTGTGCGAAGACCTCATCAAACAGCTCGAGAGCGATCTCGGCATCGATATCCGAATCTGTGGCATCTTCGATGATCGCCACGATGAGACGCGCGCACCCAAGTCAGTGCATGGCTATCCTCGTCTTGGCGGACTTGATGAATTACTCCAATTCGGGCGCGAAACCCGTATCGATCTCGTTGTCGTTGCACTGCCGGTCGAGGGCGAGCGGCGGCTGGCTGAGGTGGTCAACCGACTCTCGGTCCTGCCGGCTGACATCAAGCTTCCTGCACGCGCGACCCGCATTCGCTTCTCACCTCGCACCTACAGTCATGTCGGCTCGGTGGCGATGATCGACCTTTACGACAAGCCCATCACCGATTGGGGCACAGTTTCGAAATGGTTGCTCGACAAATCCGTTGCGGCGCTCGCCCTGGTTTTGCTGGCGCCCGTCATGGCGGCCGTCGCGCTGGCGATTCGGTTAGACAGCCGCGGCCCGGTGCTGTTTCGACAAAAGCGCTATGGCTTCAATAACGAGTTGATAGAGGTCTACAAGTTCCGCTCGATGTATGTCGACAAATGCGATGCGGCAGCATCGCGTCTGGTGACGCGGGATGATCCGCGTGTCACCCCGGTCGGCCGCTTTATCCGGCGCACGAGCCTCGACGAGCTGCCGCAGCTCTTCAATGTGCTCAAAGGAGATTTGTCGCTCGTCGGCCCACGTCCGCACGCCGTCTCGGCTAAAGCGGCCAACCAGCTCTATGACGAGGTCGTTGACGGCTATTTTGCGCGTCACAAGGTCAAGCCCGGCATCACCGGTTGGGCGCAAATCAACGGCTGGCGCGGTGAAACCGACACGGCGGAAAAGATCAAGAAGCGGGTTGAGCACGACCTTTACTACATCGAAAACTGGTCGGTGCTGTTCGACATGTACATTCTGCTCAAGACCCCGTTGTCGCTGCTCAAGACAGAAAACGCGTACTAACGCGGCTATCGTTCGCACGCCCGTAGCGTTGCGAAACCGGCCTCTTATCGCGGCACGAACTTTGCGACGCTGTTGACGGATAACCTGACCACACGAGATCGGTTGCACGCGTCTCGCCGTGGCGACCGGCCTCCATGGTCGTCCCGTGCATCGACGGACCGAAGTGAACACAACGATGTCACACGCAGTCACGAGGCTTGCGAACGTTGAAAGGGCAACGGCCAGCCGGGCAACCGAATTTGCACCGCCAGCAGGCCGCAGCCTTGCGCATGTGCTCGCACTCGGTGCCGTGTGGCTGACCTTTGCCGCAAGCGGGGTGGTCTTTTCAGAACCTGCTCCCGTCGACGTCCTAATGGCCGGTCTCGTCATTCTGCTGCCGACAATCGGCCTCGTCCGCTTCACGCCGCTGTTGATGACCTATGGCGCGCTATGGCTGGTGGCGGCAGCTGGGGCCTATCTCGCCGCAACGCTGTCTTTGGATGCGGGACGCTCGGCAATGCACACCTCCGTCTCGCTCTTTCTTTACTTGGGCTCGTTCATCATTGCGGGCTTTGTTGCTCTCAGACCCGAGACCCACGTCCGCCTCATCTACTCTGGATGGACGTTTGCGGCTGTGCTCGCCGCGGGCCTGGGCCTAATCGGTTACATGAATGCGTTGCCGGGAAGCTATGATCTTTTCACGCGCTTTGGCCGCGTTGCCGGCACCTTCAAAGATCCCAACGTCTTCGGACCTTTCCTGGTCGTGCCATTTCTCGTGTGTCTTGGACACATGATCGCAAACCGCGGTTGGGCTGGCCTCGGTTCCCTGCTCGGCGCGGGGTTCTTTGGCGTCGCCATTCTGCTCTGTTTCTCCCGCGGGGCCTGGTTCAATCTCGCTGTGGCCGTCGTCCTGTTCGTCTGGCTGTCTTTCGTGACCTCGCGCTCAGCGGCCGAGCGGGCCCGCATACTCTTTTTGACTGCCGCCGGATTGGCCGCCGTCGCTGCCGCAATTGCCGTTGTCGTGCAATTCGAGGCCGTCTCGCGGCTGCTGGCCGAACGCGCAAGTCTGACGCAGAGTTACGACGTCGGACCGGATGTGCGCTTTGGCGGACAAATGCTGGCTCTCGAATTGGCGCTGTCCCATCCACTTGGCATCGGCGCGCAAGTGTTCTCGCCGTTTCACCACCACGAAGAGGTGCACAACGTCTATCTAAGTATTCTCCTCAACGCCGGCTGGCTCGGCGGAGGTGTGTACTGGATCATGGTCGCGCTCACAGCGGTACTCGGTTTGCGGCACGCCTTCATAGGACCAGCAGCGCATCGACCGCTGTTGCTCATCGCCTATGCGGCGTTCATCGCCACCGCTATCGAAGGTCTCATCATTGATAGCGATCACTGGCGCAGTTTCTATGTGCAGATGGCAATTGTTTGGGGACTCTTGGCAGCCGATCCACGGAGAACCGGATGAGCCCGAGAGCTGACGACGCCGCTTGCCTTAGTATCGCGCGGCCTCGCCATCGGCGCACGCTGGCGCGGCGTCTCGATCCGCTGACGCGGCTGAAGATCATCGCCTGCGCGCGTCGAGGCGCACTCAGTCTGCGCCCACTCGTTCTCACGGCGCTGGCCATGAGCACGCTCGTTCTCATCGCGGGTAACAATGACAACGCCCTGGTTCCGCTGTTGCTCCTGGGAACCCTCGCCGCAGGGCTCGAGCAGGCCGCTGCGGCTCCCGCAACCACCCGGGGGCGCCGCATCATCCGCGACCGGCGTCCATATCTGTGTCAGCGCCTCGTGGTGGTGCCGGCCAGCCGCAGACGCGCCCGCATCGTCGCGCGCCACCACGCGCCGCTTGTCCTTCACGGCCTGCCGCCAAACCGTCCCCGTACGCGCGCACTGGACCGTCGGGACGCCTTCAGCGGTCCTGAACTCGAATAACCGGCACGTCGCATTCGGACGAAATCGACCTAGCGCTCAATCGGCCTCGTCGGCGGAACCCGACTGCAACAGCCCGTAGTTCTCGACGCCAATCCGATCGATCAAATCCAGTTGCGTCTCCAGAAAGTCGAGATGACCTTCCTCATCCCGCAGCAACTCCTCAAACAGTGTCATCGTCACGAAATCCCCGTGCTTGCGGCATAGTTCGCGCGCGCGCGCATAGGTCTCGATGGCGATCTTTTCGCCCTTCATATCGCACTCGATTACTTCCTTGATGTTCTCACCGATCATCAGCGGCGCGACGTGCTGCAGGTTGGGATGGCCCTCGAGAAAGATGATCCGATCGATCAAGCGATCCGCGTGCACCATTTCTTCGAGGGATTCGGCTTTCTCTTTTTTTGCAAGCTTCGTGTAGCCCCAGTTGGCGAGCATGCGGTAATGCAGCCAATACTGGTTGACCGCCCCGAGTTCGAGTTTGAGCGCCTCGTTCAAAATCTCAATGACCTCTTTATTGCCCTTCATGCTGCTCTCCCAGGCGGTGTCTATAATATGGTGATGCCGGAACCATGCGCCTTCGTCAGGCTGACGGCCGACCGCACGAGGGTCAACCCCTGCTTGTCATATAACGTATCGGGATAAGAAATCGATCCTTACGCCTTGCGGCGCAGTGCGCGGGGCGTGGGCTGCTGGCGTCGCGCTGACGACACCGCCGGCTTCGCGTTCCGTTGGCGACGCTCATTGGCAATGTCAAGCTTGCTGCGCACGCTCGCGCAGGCGCATGGGCAGATGAGGCCGCGCCGTTCTAGGTCCTCCATTTTGGCGTAAATTGTGTCTGCGGCCAGCGGCGCGCAGCCACAGCACTGCATCTGCTTTTGCAGGTGGCGGTAAATCACGCCGGGCGTGGGCAGTGGCGCATTGGGGGCGCTCATGACCTCGAGCACCGCCTGTTCGAGGTCCTTGTCCGAAATCACCATGCAGGAACAGACGATCATCGGACACCCTCGCCAGCCTTGTGCCAGACCCGATGACGCGCCGACGGGCGCAAAACGACGGCCAGGCTGCGCTGCTTCGCGATGGCGTCACGAACCTGCAGCGGACTGTTCTCGTCACAGTTGCGGGAGGAAATGTGCGCAGGACATGCCGCGCGATTTTCGGAATTGTTCATACCAACCGAAACTCCAATGCCCGCGGTTCAAGGCCGTGGGACGGACATACTTCGGCATCTGCCGCCGAAAGTTGCTGCAAGTCAAGATCCGTGATCGGGCTTAGCCACCCCGCCGCAGGCGCGTGTGCCGGCGGGAACAAAAGCAACCATGAAAACGAT
>JAKALI010000473.1 GCA_021813195.1 Pseudomonadota bacterium | reverse complement strand
TCAGGTGCGGAGTTTCGCGGAAGAGCTTCCACATCCTCGCGCGCGCATCGTTGTCGCCCAGGTGGTCGAAGATGTCGCACAGGTCACCGGCAAACACGAGCCAGCGCTTACCGTCCTTACCGCACCGGCCAGCGAGTGCTTTGCTGTTCCACGATACGGGGTGACTCCAATTCGTTTCAGAAGTGACTTGCCGCGGAGCAGTATTACCCCAGGTGCCTCCGTTCCATCTCCGGAACTTGTTCTGCGCTTCGGCGTAGCAGTGATCGCAACCGGGACCAGCGTGAGAGCAGCCGATCCAGGGATTCCAGGTGGAATCGGCCCAGGAAATCTTTGTGTGTTCGCCCATAAATGGATAGTCTCCTGCGCTCTGTTCTTCTCCGCCTATCGGTAGAAGGCTATCGCTTGAGTCAATGACGTCAGGAGCGAAGCAAAGCGCAAATTGACTTATCGGCAGGTCCGCAAGCTTTTTCAGTGGATACGAAATCCGCGATCAGACCTTCTTTTCAGCAAGCCGGTCTGGAGAAGTTTATCGGTGATTTAGCTCACATCACGGACACGGATTCGGCCAGAGATGGCGGAAACAATCGGCGCAACGACGGATTCAAATGGTACCGGTACTTTTTTGCGGATGTGATCACGCGCACAATCGTCACCGTCGAAATTGAGACACTCTAGCTCTACCGTGCAGCAGCATTGCACTGCGAGGAAAGGGAGGCGAACTGACTATGGAGGACGACAAAGTTTCAAATTTTGAAAGTTTGGATGAGGCGCTTCAGGCAGCAGAACTTGAAGTTCTGCAAAAGATCACTCCTGAACTCGCGCGGGATCGCCAGAGTCTGGTGAGCGCATTCAAGCAGGTCGGCATAGCCCGCGCGGAATTGGGAAAGGCGATTGGGGCGTACCACGCACACTTCAAGGTTGACCGTGCATGGATGCGCGTAACGCCGGTGCTACTCGAGTGGATCGATCGAACCAGCGTCGTTACTTTGTACAACCTGATGGGTGATAGCGAACGAGATCGGAACCTCTCCGGCCCCCGGCGGGCCGCAATGATGCGCGTCAACCTGAACCCTGCGACGCGACGCAATTCTGGAATCGTCGAGCAGCTTGCTGGGGGTCATGAAGACGAGAGCCCCGAAGCTGCAGACCAGGCTGTGCAGGCCGCAATCAAGACCTCGAAGGTGCAAGTCGCTGCGCCGAAGCAGGCAAGTTCTCCCGCGGTTCCTCTGCGTGTGACTCTTGAAGAACTCGCCACCGAGGAGATTGCCCGCGCGGAAGACTTCGCCAAAACACACCCGGAAGTGAGCAGGGAGAAAATTGCGACTGCTGTCATTTCGGGTTTCCAGGCGTGGGCTGGCATACCCGCCAGGCAGACTGCGGATATTGCTACGACACCCACGCCAGCCCAGGAGAACGGATCGAATCAATCTGTACCGGGCAAGAGTCCGGCCGTGAAGGTGCTCTCAACAGGCGGCAAAGGGAGAAAGAGACCGCCGGCGATCCAGCCTATGCTTTTCAACCTCGGTGCCGAACAGCAAGGACTGGCATAGGACCGCGCCGTTTTTCTGCGATTAGGACACTGCGGCCGGTGAGTCCGGATCCCTTGGGGTTCAGGACCGGATTTGCTCGATCCGCAGTGTCCCTCTCTTGCGTGGCCACCGGCGATTCTGAAGAGTACCCAGCTCTTTTACCCTTTATTAACAATAATTTGGCCGATCAGTGCTATGCATTATTCGCTGATCGATTTTCGACCTATAGGTCTGATTTATTAGCCTTTTCGACTGGAAAGATTGGTTTTCGACCGAAGGTCTGCTATATTGGCTTTCGACTAGAAGGCCTACGAATGATAACTTTTCGACCTAAATGAAGGATTTTCGACTATGGCGACCGGAAATCAGCCCATCAACAATCATCGCCCCGGAACCTTGCAGGAAAAGACCTTGCCCGCAGATGCACGACTGGCAGGCTGGGCCTGGCTCGTTCAAAGCTTCGGCGTACGTGCGCCGGTCCGCCGCCCGAGCGTCGTCTCCGATCTGTACGTCAAGGCGAGCTTCCGGGTGGCCGGCGAGTGGACGATCTACGACAAGCGCTACTGGCCGGGCGACAGCTTCGGCGATCATCTCGGCTTCGCCCTGCGCCACGAGAATCTAGATCTGCTCGTCCTGAAACGCATATTGGACGCTGTTCCCCAGGACACAGTTGCCACCTTCGTGCGCAGTGCTCCGACCGGCACCCCGAACCGCCGCGCCTGGTTCCTCTATGAATTCCTGACGGGCCGCATGCTCGATATCGAGGACGCCTCTGGGGTCGGCTTCACCGATCTGCTCGACAGCCGTCTTTATTTCACGGGTGCGCCCGTGCCGTCGCGCCGCCATAAGGTGCGCGACAATCTGCTCGGTAACCGCGACTTTTGCCCGATCATCCGCAAGACGAAAGCATTGACCGATTTCGGCGCGCGCGCTCTTGCGGCGAAGGCCAACGACATCATCGGCCACACCGGCGCGAACATCGTCGCGCGCGCGGCGAGTTTCCTTTTGCTGGCGGACAGCCGCGCGAGCTTCGAGATCGAAGGTGAGAAGCCGCCGCGCAACCGCCTTGAGAGGTGGGGCCGCGCCGTGCTGCAGGCCGGCAAGAACAAGCTTACGCTCGACGAGATCGTGCGTCTGCATACCGTGCTGATCGAGGACACGCGCTTCACACGGGCAGGCCTCAGGCCTGACGGCGTGTTCCTCGGCGCGCGCGATCACGAAGGCGATCCGCTGCCGGAATTCATTGGTGCGCGGCCGGATGATCTGCAGACGCTCATGGAGGGCTTGATCTCCGCGAACGAGCGGATGACTGAGACAGAACTCGACACTGTGCTGCAGGCGGCCGCGACAGCGTTCGGCTTCGTTTATATCCATCCCTTCCAGGACGGCAATGGTCGTCTGCATCGCTGCCTGATTCATCACGTCCTGGCGGAGCGGAAATTCACGCCACCGGGCATGGTGTTCCCAGTCTCGCCGGTCATGCTCGACCGCATTGATATGTATCGGGACACGCTGCGCGCGCATTCGGGTCCGCTGATGGACTATATCGACTGGCGCCCTACGCCGGAGCGCAACGTCGAGGTGCAGAATGACACCGCCGACCTCTACCGTTATTTCGACTGCACGGAGGCTGCGGAATTTCTCTATGGCTGCGTCGCGCAGGCCGTCGATCGGGACCTGCCGCGCGAGATCGATTTCCTGCGCCGCAACGACGAGGCGACACGACGCGTCATGAACACAGTCGAGATGCCGGACCGGACGGCGGAGAACCTGGTCAGGTTGATCCGCCTGAACGAAGGCCGACTGGGCCGCAAGCGGCGTGAGGGCGAGTTCGCCCAGCTGACGGATGCTGAAGTGACCTCGATCGAGGCCATCGTCCGGGAAGCATTCGACGGCTATAAAGGCGGATAAAATACTAGCGGCGGAAATATAGTAAGCCGACTGGAGAGAGAGTTGTCATTCAAGGGCCTCTTCATAGGAATCGACCGTTACGCTTTCCCCGGCGTTAACTGGCTGAGCTGTGCCCGCCGCGACGCAGCGGCGCTGCATGGCCTGTTTACCGATTCGATGGGCGGAGAGACGGCACTGCTTACCGATGAGCAGGCGACTCGGGTCGCGATAGAGGAAGAATTTAGGAGATTGGAGGACGCGGCACCCGATGATGTTGTCGTCGTCGCGTTCTCCGGACATGGCTCGGAAACACACGAACTCGTAGCCTACGACACCGACCCGTACGACATCCCGGGCACATCGATCCCGCTCACTACGCTTGGCGAATGGTGCGCACGCATCTCATGCCGTCGGCTACTCATTGTGCTCGATTGTTGTTTTTCAGGCGGGATGGGCGCGAAGGCGCTCCAGGTTGACGCTCGCGAGCGATCCCTTGAGTCCGTCGACGCTGAACTGAACAGGATCAGCGGAGAGGGACGCGTGGTTCTCACAGCCTCAGGACCGACACAACCGGCGTGGGAGAGCTCCCGGTTCGGTCACGGCTTTCTGACCTATTATCTGATCGAGGCGCTGCGGGGCCCGGCGGAAATCCGGGAAGGAGACAGAATTGGCCTACTGCGTCTGCTCGATTATGTCAGCCGCCGCGTTGCCGATGCTGCAGGCCAGATCAGGCACGAACAGCATCCGGCCATCCGCGGCACTTTCGATGGCGGATACAGCTGGCCGGTGATGACGCCGGGGCCGACATATCAGGCGGCGTTCCCAGAGGTCGGCACACCTATCGCAGCCCCCGACATCGCAAGCCTGGCGACTTTCGGCTTTCCGCAGGCCGTGATTGACGCCTGGGCCGGCAACATTCCGAA
>JAKALI010000472.1 GCA_021813195.1 Pseudomonadota bacterium | reverse complement strand
TGGCTTGCCCCCGTGCTCAACTACGATCCGGCCGGCGAACGCGCACAGGTTGCGTGAACAGGTGCCCTCGCACGAGAACGATGGCTTGGAAGCAACGGATCACCATGCGCAGCCGAAACAAAATTGCTCCTTCGCAACGGTTCCTCACTGTGGCTTGCGCGTCATCCAAGCCGTGCTAGCTTCCTGAGCTCCGAAAATTTTTGGCACGGGCGGGGAGGGATAAAACATGCTCGGAAAACTCGTTCTTTTGCTGCTCCAGATCGCAGGTGGTGTCATCCTGACACCAATCGTGATGAGTTATGTGCCCGTGCCGTCTGCCTTCAGCCTCTACGTTTTTGCAATTGCGGCGGCGATTGTCATTTTCCTCATCGGCATCATTGGCGCGCAAGTCGTCAAGGATGTTGCCCAGCCGTCAAGCGCCACACTCACATCTGCGCTCGTTCTGGCGCTCGTCGCGGCCGCGCTCTGGTCTTTTGGCCCCCAGGTCCTACCCCAAGTTCCGTGGGGCAAGGTTCCCGCGCAGTGGGCGGTATTGGGCGCAGCCATCCTCGGTTACATCGCCAAGCGTTGAGCAGATTTCGCTCGATTAACTCGAAAGGGCGCGGACAGGACCCGCGCCCTTGACCTTGGGGTTGGTGCTTGTGACGCACGCTGGCTTGCGAGAGAACCGCAGCGATATTGGGCGGCCTGCAAGCTTCACACGACGCCTAAAACAATGGCCACGATGAAGCCCAAGGACAGACACGCGGCCATCGCGTTCAGTCGCAGTGACATGCCCATCGTTTCCTCCCTTTGGGGCGTCTTCCCGCGGCACCCGCTTGCCGAACGGCTGCCATCGAGAAAACCGCCCACGCGTGCAGCTCAGGGTTGCCGCACGCCGTCAACGTAATCGACTAAAGTCGCAAAGCAAGGACATTCGATTTTGCGCCGCAAAGTGCTCATGTGCAGTCTTCCTAAGAGTTCTGTGCAAGATCAGCCGGCGTGCGGCCGATCGCGCAACGCCCTCTTGTCACGAGCACGTCATACGCGCAGGAGCCCCCGCGGTTATCTTCAATCTGGGAGCGCGCTTTTTTCTCAGGCCCACGGCCGCCCGACTTGTGCTGCGAGACAGAACAACACCACGTCAAAATTTGGTTGTGCGCCGCCACATCGATTTTTTGTGATCAGGGAACGTCGCGTGCTCTCAAAGACGCCGGCGTAAGAGAAACTCAACCGCGCCGGGAGCGACCAAGTCGTCCAACCCGGCGACGCGTTCGAACCCGTGCCGTGCGTATAATTTGAGGGCATCCTCATTCAGCGCGGAACAACAGACCCAAACATTGCGCTCGCCGTTGCGACGCGCTTCGCCGGCTAACCATGTCAAGACGGCCGAGCCCAGTTGCTGGCGTTGGAATTCGGGCAGCACGCCGATGAATTGCAGATAAGGTCCCCTCAGCCAATTCAGACGCAGCGCAATGCAGCCGGCGACCTCGTGGCCCGACATGATCGCGTAACGCGGGGCACCCCGTTCGACCGCGGCCAAAAACCGTCCCAGTCCCTCCGCCGTGAAGCTCAAACGCCGCCACGGATCAATCTGACAAAAGCGCTGGGCCAATCGCTCCGGCTCTCCTGGCGGCAAGCTCCGCAATGCGACCCCGCCCAAGCCATCCGCAAAGGTCGCCGTGTCATAACGTTCGATGATCGCAGCTTCGCTCACCATCATGGAGCGTCCTCAATTTTTGACGTGGCTGGCGTTGGACGTGCTGGCGCCTTCAACACGGCCGGACCATCGTAGTGATCCGTGTCCCCGGGCCGGCTGTCGTAGCAGGTGGCCGAAATTTCTGGCGTTCCTTGGGCAAGCAGTTCCGACACCGTGACGAATTGATAGCCAAGCTCGCGCAATTTCGGGATCAGAATGCGCATGGCCGCAGCGGTATGAACGCCGCGGCCATTGGCATGCGCCAGAACGATCGAGCCTGGCCGAATCCGAGCGGTGAGGCTGCGGGCCATGGCGGAAGCCGAGACGGATGGCGTGCTGTCGCCTGAGGAGACATCCCATTGGATGGCCAGAAGCCCCCGGTCGTGGATTGCATCCAACGCTGCTGAATTGCACGCACCGTACGGGAAACGGAACAAGGTCATGCGGGACGGGATGGCCGGCATGGTGTCGGGCATGGCGGCAACACACGCCCGTTGCGCAAGACCTTCTCGGGCCGCTTCATAGGCGCTTTGGGGCCCTTCGATCTCACGCACCAAGGCTGCGCCGCTAAGTTTGCGGAGATTGCGGTGGGCCTCGGCGTGATTGGCGAGTTCAAAGAGCGGATCGGCCATGAGTTGTGCGGTACGTTCGGCGTGCGAGCGCATCCACTTGCCGCCCACGAAGAGTGTCGCCGGGACGCCTTGGGCGCGCAATAGATCGATAATTGCGCCGTCGTAGCCGCTGATCTGGCCGGGGCTCTCGCAGAAATCGAACGTGAGAGCCACGAGCTTTTTTCCTACCGGTAGCTTCACGCGACGGATCGATCCGCGCAGATGAGCAGGAACGGGCACGTACGTCGCCAGAGCTTGGGTGGGCGGTGGGGCATCGAAACGGTGGTCGCCGCGCACCTGGCGTTCTTCGCTGGCACGGGCGGCAAGCTCTTGCGGCCGCCAGCACTGCGCCAAGAGCGCCGTATCCCCGAAGGCGGATTGGGCTGAAGTATCACCCGCGCCGGTGCCGAAAACGACGAATCCGATGAACCCGAGAACGACCGCGCCTTTGCAGCTGCATCCTCCCCGGGCGAGCGAATTTGATGCGATCGGGATCACGGCAGATCTCGAAACACCCATGACGTCAGAGTCCACGAAATTGGGGGCGCCGCTTTTCGAGAAAGGCGCGCCGGCCTTCGGCATAATCGGCGCTTTGCATGCAGGCATCTGACAGCGCTTTGAGCCGCGTGATATCGGCACCTTCCGGCTGCCGTGTTAGCCCATCAATGGCAGCTTTTGCAGCGCGGATCGTCAGCGGCGCGTTGGCCGCGATTTCATCGGCCAGAGCGCGCACGACGGATGCCAATTCCGGTGCCGGGACGACGCGATCCACAAGTCCCATAGCGAGGGCCTGCGGCGCCGGAAAACGCCGCCCGGTGAAGATGAGTTCCTTGACCCGCGACGGAGCAGCGAGCGCGAGCAGCGTGCGCACCCAGCGCGGATCATAGCCGATTCCGAGTTTGGCGGCAGGAATGGCAAACTGCCCGGCCTCATCGCTGAGGCGCATGTCGCAGCAGGCCGCAATCCCGAGACCGCCGCCCATGCAAAAGCCATGGATCATGGCGATGATGGGTTTGTGCGCGGCCTGCAGCGCATTGAAGGCCGCCTCATTGAGGGCGTCGTAAGCTTTGGCCGCATCGCCGGAGCGTGCGGTCTCGAACTCGGAAATATCCGCGCCGGCAGAGAACGCTTTGTCACCTGCACCCCGGATGACGATCACGCGCACCGCGTCGTCGGCGAGGGCGGCGCCAAGCTGCTCAGGTATGCTCCGCCACATGGCGGCACTCAACGCATTGTGTCGTGCGGGATTATCGAGAATGAGAAACCCGATCGGCCCGTCTCGCTCCAGACGTACCGTGGCCGTATTGGCCGCGCTGGGAGAATGATCCGTCATGAATTTGTTGTCCTTGAGGGGCGAATTTCCGTCACATGGCACTCTACTTAAACCGTAGGAGTCGTGGGCGGCCATTCCTCACGTTGCGTGGTAATGGTAAAGAGCGTGAGGTTCTGGCGATCGCAACGCCTGCCCGCTAGAATTTCCGCATGGCCACAACTCACCTCGGCCCCCGAGCCAATTTGACCCCACCCAGAACGCGCTGGCTCGATATCTGGCTGGCCGGTATTGTCGTGCTCTATCTGGGCGTTTCGTCGTTTGCCCTGACAGCGTTTGGTTTACAGTACGGCGGGACAGGTGGGGCCGCCTGGGAAAAGATCCATCCGGCGACCCTACTTGCCGGTCTGCTGGTCATGCTGGTCGCAGTCCTCAAGCGCAATCCTCTCACGGCCTTTGCCGCGGTGCTGGCAGCGCGCCCGACAATCGTGGCTTATGTGTGCGGCATTGGCCTTCTGATCGGCCATGCCATTTTTGTTGCCGGCGTGCCGTTCACGACGTTCATCGACACATTCCTGGCGGCGGCCGTCGTCTTCCTGTTGTTGCGCGATGTCGATGCGCACCTGCGACGCAATCTGGCGCTTCTCGTCCATGTGATGGTGTTGGCCAACGCGCTGCTAGGGATCGCCGAATTCTCGTTCGGCTTCCGACTGACACCCCTTGATATCGGCATGGAGGTTCTCGAATCCGAGTGGCGGTCGTCGGCCCTGTTCGGTCATCCGCTG
>JAKALI010000019.1 GCA_021813195.1 Pseudomonadota bacterium | reverse complement strand
GGGCCGCCTTCACGGTAGATGTCTCCAACGAGACACTCTCGCGAACGACACTCGGAACATGGCTGCCGGGGCGTGCCGTCAATTTGGAGCGGGCGTTGCGACTGGGCGCGGAACTGGGTGGACATTTGGTGTCCGGCCATGTCGACGGGCAGGCCCGCATCCTCTCGATCCTGCCCGACGGCGACAGCCGGCGGTTCGTGATCGAGACGCATCCAGATCTTGCGCGCTTCATCGCAGCAAAGGGTTCCGTGGCGCTCGATGGCATCTCGTTGACCGTCAATGAGGCGATGGGGGCGCGCTTCGGTGTCAATCTCATACCACACACCTTGACCCGAACGACCTGGGGGCGCAAAAAGCCCGGCGACCTCGTCAACTTGGAGGTCGATATGCTCGCGCGTCACGTCGCGCGTCTCATGGAGTTCCAATCGTGACGGGCCCGCACTCGGGGGATCGTGCCACCATGGCGGCCGGCGGCAGCAGTGTGTCGGACATGGTCCCAGCCATGCCGGCGTCTATTGCGTCGACGTGCGAGATCATCTCAGAATTGCAAAACGGTCGGATGGTCGTTCTGGTCGATGCGCCCGACCGCGAAAACGAGGGCGATCTTGTTATCGCCGCGCAAATGGCGACGCCCGACGCCATCAACTTCATGGCCAAGCATGGTCGTGGGCTCATCTGCCTCGCCCTGACCCAGGCCAGAGCGAATACGCTGGGCCTGGAAATGATGGTTCAGAACAATGCCTCGCGACTGCGCACGGCGTTCACGCGCTCGATTGAGGCGCGCGAGGGCATTTCGACAGGCATTTCCGCTCACGATCGCGCGCGCACCATCTCGACGGCGATCGACCCGACGAAAGGCGCAGACGATATTGTCTCGCCGGGTCATGTGTTTCCGCTGATCGCGCGTGAGGGTGGCGTATTGATCCGCGCTGGACACACCGAAGCTTCTGTCGATCTCGCCAAACTCGCAGGTCTCAATCCGAGTGCCGTCATCTGCGAAATCATGAATGATGATGGCAGCATGGCGCGCATGCCGGACCTGGTGACGTTTGCCGCCCGCCATGGCCTCAAGATCGGCACGATCGAGGACCTGATCGCTCACCGCCTCCAGCACGATCGCCTCGTCGAGCGCGTTGCCATAACGCGTATCGAGAGCGCGTATGGTGGTCCATTCGATCTCTATGTGTACACGACGACGGTCGATCCCGCCGAACATCTGGCGATCGTCAAAGGAGACGTGTCGGCCGATGGCCCGGTGCTGGTGCGGGTTCATGCTGTAAATGTGCCGGGCGATCTGTTGGGAATTGGAGAAACGGCGGCTGGTGGCTCGCTCATCGCCAAATCGATGCGTGCCATTGAACAGGCCGGGCGCGGCGTCGTCGTGCTCATCCGGGATTTGGGTCCCAAAAGCGTCTCGGATTGGGTCAACCGGCGCGTTGCCAGTGGACAGTCTCGCGGCGCGACGCCGGCAGGCCTGAGACAGGTCGAAACCGGCATTGGCTCACAAATCCTTCGCGATTTGGGCGTGCGCGACATGGTGCTGCTCACCAATTCGCCCGAGCAGGTTTATGTTGGACCTGAGGCGTTCGGTTTGCGGATCGTGGGCACGCGCGCAATAGGGTGAGCAAATTAAGTTCGGCGTTGGGTTAAGTAGCATGATTGCACGATCGCACATCGAGTCGGAACGGCCGGCAGCCGACGGGGCGTTGGCGCGAGGGGTGCGTGTCCTGATAATTGAAGCGCCCTATTATGCCGAGATTTCCGAATTGCTCGGTGCGGGAGCCCGAGACGTTCTCAATCTCCAGTCCTGCACCTGGGACCAGTTGCCGGTTCCTGGCGCCCTCGAGATCCCGCAGGCGTTCGCAACCGTCGCGCGCTCGGGTGAGTTTGGGCCACAGAGGCGCTGGCAGGGTGTGATCGCGCTGGGGTGCGTCATTCGTGGCGAGACATCGCACTATGACATCGTCTGCAACATGGCAAACCACTGGCTGATGCATATAGCGCTTGAGAATGCCGTGCCCGTCGGCAACGCGATTCTTACGGTCGACACGTATGAACAGGCCCGCGCACGGGCCACGGGCGAAGACGGCGGCAAAGGTGCACACGCCGCGCGCGCCTGCTTGCGGTTGATTGCGATCGCAGACGCTTCGGCGCGCGACAGTAAAGGACGTGCTTCATGAAGCCCGCGATCCCTCGCAAACATCAAGAAGCTGCTGTGACGCCACGCTCTCAGGCGCGGATGGCCGCGGTGCAGGCGCTCTATCAAATGGAGCTCGCCGGCACCGACGTGACCGACGTCGTCGCCGAGTTTGAGATGCTGTATTTTTCTCCCCGCAGGGCTGCGGACAGCGAGGCCAGCGAGCCGGCCGACGAGATGACGGCTAGCTTGGAGAGCGCCGACCGGGTTTTCTTCTCTGACATTTTGCATGGCGTTGTAAGACGTCAACGGGATATCGATCCAATTGTTCACGAGCAACTGGCGGCCGGCTGGCGGCTGGTGCGTGTGGATGCGATCTTGCGCGCGATTTTGCGGGCCGGAACCTTCGAGCTGATGGAACGTCCCGACGTGCCGGCTCGGGTCATCATCAACGAATACATCAATGTCTCGCATGCCTTTTTTGACGGAGATGAGCCGCGTGTTGTGAACGGCGTGCTGGACAAGATTGGCCGTCGGTTGCGGGAGAAAGAATTCGATCGCAAAAAGTCCTAGAGCAACGGGTTCGATCTTGTGCGCCTCCCGATCCATTGTCGCCATCCGATCGCGAGATTCAAACGAAGCCGGTAGGCCAGTGTGAGTGCACGCATTACCAGTGAGAGTGAACTAATTAATAGGTACCTCGCCCCCCTGGCGTCAGGTTGCGCCGGCGCGCTTGGGCTCAGCGATGACTGCGCTGTGCTCCGCGTCCCTGATGGTTTTGACGTCGTTATTACAACGGACGCGATCGCGGAGGGTGTGCATTTTCTGCCTGGCACGGCTCCCGAACACATGGCCTGGAAGGCCCTCGCGGTGAACGTGTCCGATCTGTGTGCAAAAGGAGCTCAACCTTCGAATTATCAATTGGCACTCTCTTTTCCCGTCGCACCGGAGCACGTGTTTCTGCAGCGGTTGGCAGATGGCTTGCGCGCGGCACAGGCAGAATTCGGCATGGTGTTGTGCGGCGGCGATACCGATCGCAGGCCCGGGCCGGTCACGCTCACCGTCACGGCGCTTGGGCTGTTGCCACATGGCACCGCGGTGCGCCGGTCGGGCGCGAGACCCGGCGACCTCATTTTTGTGACCGGCACACTCGGGGACGCTGCGCTGGGCTTGGGCATCGCGCGCTCGGGCACGGTGTCAGGTGATGACGTGATTACGGGTGACCTGCGAGGCCACGTCCTTGAGCGCTATCTGAGGCCCCGTCCGAGATTAGCCATGGCCCCGGTGTTGCGGAACTACGCCACGGCCGCGATGGATATATCCGACGGGCTTGCGAAAGACCTTGGCCGATTGGCAGAGGCCAGCGGGATCTGCGCCGTGATCGAAATTGCGCGGCTGCCATTGAGTGCAGCCGTCCGACACGTCTTATCGCGAGAACGAAGCACTCTTCATCTCATCGTTGCTGGGGGGGATGATTATGAAATCTTGTTTTGCGTCTCACCCGATCACCGCAATGACATGGAAGCAGCCGCTAAAGCCCGTGGCATTGATGTCACATGTATTGGTGAATGCATGGCTGGCGCAGGATTGCGGATGTTGAATTGCGACGGTACGCCCTATCAGCCGAGCATCCGCGGATGGGATCACTTCTAGAACCTTTGGGGGAAGCCACCGAAGGTGAGGGGAGAGTTGGTGTTTTTCCCGCTTCGGACATCGTGGCACCTTGCGCTCGGGTCTTGGTTTAGCCACATCCCTGACGACAACGTCGCAACATGGAGCCCCCGGGATTCGGGAGCTTCGATGACGGTTCGCAGGTCAGCAGGGACACACCGGGATTCATGCAGGGCGACACCCATTCCACGCGCCATCCGTCACAACCACGCGATGGTGCTCATCGGTTGACCAGCGGCGTGGAGCGGTTTCTCCAGATTTACAATCGCGGGATTTTCGTGCTCGCCGTTCTCGCAGTGGGGTCCGCGCTATTCATGACCATCGCCGCAATGCCCGCGCAGGCACAGTCCGACGGCAGTTGGTGGGATGGCATTCGCGGCTTCGGCACTCCGAGTTTTTCGGATCGGCCGCGCAACGAACGGCCTCAGGCCAAGCCCGACACCTTGAACGACTTGCGCACGGGGCCCGTGCCCTGGCGCAGCGACGAGATGCTGCAATTCATCGATCGCGCGATCGGCCAGTATCGCCAAATAGCAGAAAAGGGCGGGTGGCCTAAAGTTCCCGGTAATCGCATGATCCGCCCGGGCGATGACGACGAGCGCGTGCCGGCACTGAGACGGCGGCTCAGGGCGACCGGAGAGCTCAAAGGTTCCAATTCCGGATTCGAAGACTACAATTTCGACAGTGCGCTGGAGGAAGCCGTACGCCGCTTCCAGGATCGCCACGGGCTGCGCACAAGCGGACGGGTCGACCAATCCACACTGGCTGCGCTGAATGTGAGCGTGGAAGATCGTATCAATCAACTGCAGTTGAACTACGAGCGTATTGCGGAGCTGTTGCGACAGCCGCTCGAAGATCGATACGTGTTGGTCAACGTGCCCGCTTTCCAGCTCGAGGCCGTCGAACGCTTCGAGGTCGTCCAGCGCCATCGCATCATTGCGGGCCGCGTGGGCCGTGACACGCCCTCACTCAAGTCCACCATCCGCGCGCTGAACTTTTTCCCCTCGTGGCGCGTGCCCGACAGCGTGGCCCGCCTCGACGTCTTTCCCCGTCTCGTGAAGGAGCCCCAGTATCTGGAGCAAGAGAAAATCCGCGTGGTGCTCGGAGACTTCAACGGCCCCGAGATCGATGCCACCTCCATCGACTGGTCGCAGGCGGACGCCTCGCGCATCAAGCTGCGTCAAGACCCGGGGCCGCAGAACGCCCTCGGCCTCGTGCGCATCGACATGCAGAACGAGCACGGCGTCTACATGCATGATACGCCACTCAAAGCGCTCTTTGATCAGCGTGAGCGCGCGTTTAGCGCCGGCTGTGTGCGTGTGCAGGACGTCTTCAAGTTGGTGGAATGGATCGCGCGGCTCGAGCCGGGCTGGGAAGCCCCCGGTCAGGTGGATGCCGTGATCGAAAGCGGAATGGCTTTGGACGTGACGCTGACGCGTCCGGTGCCGGTGTATTTCACCTACATCACAGCCTGGGCGGAAGAAAATGGTCTCGTCCAGTTCCGCCGGGACATCTACAACCGAGATGGCCAGAACCCGCAAGGTATGGAGGTCGTCGATGCCGATGCGCCGCCGCCGCCATCGCCGGGCCTCGCGCCTTGAGGGCGGATGACGACCCGTTGCACAGACAGCTCGCCACCTTCGTCACCGCACGGTGCCGAGCCAAATGAAATGAAAGCTCAAGTGAACGTTGGCTCCGCGGGTAGGGCTCGAACCTACGACCGTCCGATTAACAGTCGGATGCTCTACCACTGAGCTACCGCGGAACAGGGCGCAACCGTCTGCGCGTGGGGGTGATTAGCAGAACCGGGCGGGGAGGAGAAGTGCTTTTCTGAGCCCGAAGCCCAGTTGCTATTTTTACCCCCTATCTCAAGGCGATTGTTGGGCAAAAGCAAGCGCAGCCATGTGCGTGCGGCTTGGCGTGCCGATCCCCGGATCCCCATCGAGCGTGAGAGCGATAAGTTGGGGCAAGCCAGCGGATTTCGGCCACGTTGGCAGCCACGTCTCGGCGCCGCTGGCAGGATCGCGGCCCCAGTAGCGTAAGGTAGCCGAACGGAAGGTGCCGATCACCGTGCGATGGGCGACAGTCTCACCCGCGCCAGAGGCAGGGTAAGGCGTGATCGTCGCCACCACCTCGGACAGATTCGAGGTTTCGGAGTGGCGCACGGTAAGGTCGACACGATAGGGCCCTCCACCGCTCGGACCGTCCGCAAAATCAGCAACGAACACGAGCTGCGATGGCGAGCCTTCGAACACGAGTTCCGCAAGGCCACTCGGCGATGTCTGGAAAACGGGACGGGCGGCCGCTATGCGCTTGATCAGGAAATCAAGCATCAGCTCGCGCTCTTGCATCGTCTCGGCGCGCACGACCGTTCGCCACGCGCGTTCTCCGCCTTCGAAGGCGCGAGGCGTCATCGCAGCAACCACCACCGCGATGGCGAGCGCCACCAGCATTTCGATCAGCGTGAAGCCAGCCTGATTGGATCGTCGTGGGTCGGGTGTCATGATGGTGCACCCATTTTGAACGTCGTCAGGAGGACGGATCGAACCTGACGGCCCGGTCTGTCTCGCCATCTGGTTTCGACATCGATGCGATAGAGCGGAGTGCCGACGTTGGCGACAGGCTGGACCTGGTGCGAGGGCTCATGGAGTCTGGTGGTGATGGTCCAGGCGAGGCCGTCTGCCCCGACGCCGCTCGTGCGGCCCTCAACAAGGGGTCTTGAAATGCCAGTTTCGGCCAACAGAACGCGCGCCAGCGCGAGGGCTTGCGCTTCGCCATCTGCGACGCGCAGTCCGCGCATGCCCTGTTCGTAGTTCTGGTAGAGCGCGACACTCGTCATGGCCAACAAGACGAGCGCAACCAGGGTTTCGATCAGGGTAAAGCCACCCTCCGCGGGCGTTCTCATGGCGCTCACCTACTCGCGTCGGCCAAAGTCGACATCAATGCGTCCGGTCGGGCCGTCGATGTAGATTGCCGCCGAACGGCTCCCGAGCCTGACATCGATCCGAGCCGGATGTACCGAACCGTCCGGCCCGAAACGAATTGCATGAATGCCCGCGAAGGGAACATCGTCGCGGCGCTGCTCTACCGAGATGGCGATGGATCGTGGCAGCACGACTGTTTTTTGTGCCTGTGGCAGTGTGTACCGCCGGTGATCCACATCGATCAGCACGGTTTGCGATTGAGCGGAGCGATGGGCAGTTCTACGGGCCTCCTTGAGGGTCGCCGCCAACTGCGTGATCGCCGCATGCAATCGTGCGACCTCCCACCCTTTCGTGACGCCAGGGACCGCCAGCGAGGCCGCAGCCGCAAAAATGACGAGCACGACCAGCAAGTCCAGCAGGGTGAAGCCGTGATCCGTCGCTGTGAAGTTGCGTCGAGTGAGGGTCATCGCAGCACCAACTCGTTGACCGACAGGATGGCGCTCATCACCGAGATCACCAAGGCGCCGACGAAAATACCGATGCCGATGGTTAGCACGGGCGTAATCAAATTGGAGAGGCGCTCCAGTCTCTGGGCCACGGAGGTTTGGTAGGCATCGGCAACGCGCGCCAACATGTCGGGCAGCTGTCCAGTTTCTTCGCCGATCCGCATGAGGCGGATCAAGAGTTCGGGAAATAAGTTTGAGGCGGCGAGGGGCGCGGTGAGGGTATTGCCTTGTTCGACGGCGCTGCGGGCCTCAGTCAGCGTTTGGGCGAGCGCCGAGTTGGTGAGGGTTTCACCGGTAATGTCGATAGCCTCGGGCGCGCTCACGCCATTGGCCAGCAGCGCGGAGAGTGTGCGCGCAAGGCGCGCGCTGTCACTTTCGCGGACGATCGTCCCGATGATGGGGAGGGCGAGAACGATCTGATCGACGCGTTGGCGGGCAGCAGAGCTTGAACGGGCGAACACTGCGGCTGTCACAATCGCCGCAAGCAAAATCCCGATCAACCCGCCGTGTCGCGAAATGAGATCGCCGAATGCGGCCAGGAGAGCCAGGAGCGAGGGCGGCTCAGCACGCGCGTCCTCAAAAATCGGCAGGATGGCGGGGACGAGAATGGTCACAATCAGGACCACCGCACACAGGGCGGCAACGATCAGAATGGCAGGATAGAGGAGTTGGGACAGCGCCTTTTCGCGCAAGACCGCACTCCGCTCCAAATCCGTTGCTAAACCGCTCAAGACCTGATCCAAGGTTCCGCTCGCCTCTCCGGCGGCGACGAGGCGTGTATAGGCACGCGGAAACGCGCCGCCTGACACGCGTAACGCTTCGGACAACGCCTGTCCTTCGGACAGGCGCCGTGCGAGACGTTCGGTCAGCAGGCGCGTGCGGCGGGGTAGCATGGGCTGCAGTGCAATCACGCGCAGGGCCTCATCAAGCGGCAAGCGCGCAGCGACTAAACTAGAGAGTTCGCGGGTGAATGCGGCCAGCGCAGGGGTCGGCAGCGGCCGCGGAGCGGAGAGTTCTCGTTGCCACCACGGCCGGGTGACCCGCTCGCATTCGACAAGATCGATCGGGATCTCGTTGCGCTTGACGAGAGTTTCGAGCGCACTCTCCCGGCTCGTGGCAGCGATCTCCCCGCTCAGCATCGCGCCAGAGGGAGCATAGGCTCTATAGCGATAGCGGGGCATCGTCGATCCTCGTGACGCGGAGAACCTCCTCAAGCGTGGTCTCTCCAGCCAGAACGCGGCGCGCACCGTGCTCCATGAGAGTGACCATTCCGCCCGATATCGCAGCCTCTTCGATCGCCCTCTCTTTTCCACCAGCAAAGAGGACGTCACGGGTCTCACCATCGAGACATAGGAACTCATAAATAGCAATGCGCCCGGCAAAGCCAGTTCCGTTA
The DNA here is from genome assembly GCA_021813195.1 of Pseudomonadota bacterium. The sequence goes on along the minus strand of JAKALI010000019.1, from coordinate 11,265 downwards.
CAGGTGACGCAACCCTGAGGCTGCCGGACAGTTGGGTGCGCTAAGTGATCCGTCGGGTTTTTTGGGTACGCAAGAGCGTAGAGCCGTGAGATCGCTGTGTCGGACAAGCGAGCCGGTATGGCGCAGCCACACAGACGGCGCACGAGTCGCTGGGCCAGGATGCCCTTCAGGCTCGATGCTAGAAGGTAATCCTCCACACCCATATCGAGCAGGCGGGTCAGGGTCGCTGCTGCGCTGTTGGTGTGGACCGTCGAGAGAACCAGATGTCCGGTGAGCGACGCACGCACGGCAATTTGAGCCGTCTCGAGATCACGGATTTCGCCTACCATGATCACGTCAGGGTCCTGTCGCAGAATTGCTCGCAAGGTTGATGCGAAGGTCAACCCGATCTTGGGGTTCACCGGGATCTGATTGACGCCGGCTAAGGCGTACTCGACGGGGTCCTCAACCGTGAAGATCTTGCGCGCGGGCGCATTGAGCAGGGAGAGCGCGGCATACAGCGTCGTCGATTTTCCACTGCCCGTTGGGCCGGTAACGAGAACAATACCATTCGGCGCATGGAGGACCTTGCGAAACGCCGCGAGTTCTTCCCCGGCAAAGCCGAGGGATTGCAGATCGAGTGCGATGCTGTCTCGGTCGAGGATGCGCAGGACGGCGCTTTCACCGTGCATGGTGGGCATGGTTGCGACGCGTAAGTCTATCTGACGGCCGCGCACGGCGATCTCGATACGACCATCCTGCGGCAGCCGCCGCTCCGCGATGTCGAGGCGCGCCATGATCTTGATGCGCGAGAGGATGGCCGCTCGGGCCGTTGCGGGGAGTGTTTCCACGGTGTGGAGAAGCCCATCAATCCGCAAGCGCACCACGACGGACGATTCGTGGGCTTCGATGTGGATGTCAGAGGCCCGCATGTCGCAGGCGCGTTGGATCAGGTCGTTGACGAGGCGAATGACAGGGGCATCGCTCGCGAGATCTTCCAGGCGCCGCACATCTTTGTCGTGCAGGTCCTCGCTGTGGGCTGTGTCGGCTAATCCCGCATCGCGATGGCGAGGGCGAATTTCGTGGAGCCGCTCGAGTGCCTTTTCGATCTCTGCGCCGGTTGCCAACACAATTTCGATCGGACGCTCCAAGAGGAATTCCAGAGCATCGAGCGCTGCGGTGTCGAAGGGATCGGCCACAGCAACCTGGATGGCTTCGGCTGTCTCCCTTAACGGCAGGAGGAGATGGCTCTTCAGAAAACCGGTCGGCACCTCGCCGAGCGGAAGGGGACGTTGCGGGAAGTCGGAGGCACGAGCGCGCGGCAGGCCCAGCAACTGCGCAAGAACATCGACTAGATCGGTCTCGCGCACGAGCCCCAAACGCGTCAGAACAACGTCAAGGCGCTCATTGGCCTGCTGACGAGCGCGCTCCGCTCGCGTGGCTGCTAAGTCATCGAGAAGCCCTCGTCCTTGAAGAGCGGCTCGCAGAGCGTTTTCGAAAAACGGGCTACGCGGATCGGGCCGGGCTTCACGCCGTGTGATCGAGCGGTTGGATGTCATGCCAGCCTCGGCGCTAATCAATCTCGCGGGCCACCCTTAGGCAGCGCCTCATTTTCTGTGTAGTATAGCAACGTTTGCGCCCTGCGGCATGGCTGGTGCGGATTAACTTAACGCCGACAGCCTCGGGTTTCGGACGCTGCAGCATCTGTGGGAAGGAGCCTTTGGCAAATGGACGCGGGAATGCTCGCGATGCGCATGGCGCGCTGGTGGCGCGAGGAGATCGCCGCGATGCTGCCAGGTCTCGCAAACGATTCGGCGCAGGCTCCAGCGGCTGATCTCATCGTCGTCGCCCGTAACGGCCGCCTCGCACTTTGGAACGCTGCGGAGGATGTTGACGAAGTCGGTTCCGACGCCGGCATTCTGCAACGCGTTGCGAACTGGCCGGGTCACGGTCCGCCACGGGTGATTTTGCGTTGGCCGATCGAGGAATGCCTTGTGCGCCAACTCGACATCCCCCGGGCTGCACGTGCCGATGCCCATCGCATTGCAGCACTTGATCTGGAGCGAACCACGCCCTTCAAAATCGCCGATGTCGCCACGGCGGTGGTTATCGAAGAGAACCCATCGGATCGCACGCGATTGCGACTGCGCCAATTCGTCATTAAGCGGCGGCGGCTCGATCCTCTTCTCCAAGAGCTCGAAGCTGCGGGTGGGAAAATCGTTCGCGTTGATGGCGTGGAAGCCGATGGTCGTACGATGATCTCCATCGACTTTCTGGCTCAGGGCAGACCCGAGACCGCAAAACAACCCCGATCGTGGGTAACTCCAAGTCTTCTGACTGCGCTTGCTGCGCTGCTCCTTGTCACGAGCGCCGCGATCAGCATCTGGCGGCGCGAAGCTGGCTTGACCGAATTGCGCGCTCAAACTGAGACGGCGCGCGCGGAGGTCGCGCGCCAGCGCCGGGCGACGGAAAGATCGCAGGCCGATCGGTCGAGCACTGCAGCGCTCCGTGCGCTCAAAGCTCAGGCTGTCCCCAGTGTCGTGGTCTTGGACACGGTGTCGGGCCTGTTGCCCGATAGTGCCTGGCTTACAGAATTTCGCTTGAGTAACGGCACGCTGAGCCTGTCGGGCTACGGACGGCCTGCGGCTGCATTGCCGCCTTTGATCGAGAATGCGCCGCTCTTTTCCAGTGCCCAATTAACATCACCAATTGTAACGGACGCCGCTCGCGGACGCGAGCGCTTCAGTCTGCGAGCCAGGCTCGCCGATGCCACGCGGCAACCGGAGAGCGAGCAACCATGACCTCGGCAGGGAAGGTTTTCAGTCGTCTTGCGGCTCTCGCATTACCGCTGGCGGTAGTTGCTCTCGGATGGATATTCGTTTTTGAACCCATCAGGGAACGATCGGTGCGGCTCGACGAGGACATCCGCGTTGAGCGGGAGGTGTTGGGCCGGCTGCTCAGCGAGATTGATCAGCAAGCACAGCGGGCGAGCACGCCCGCAGGTGGCGGGGGTCAGGTTGTAACCTTTCTGAGGGGCGGGAGTGAGACGGCGCGGATCGCGGAACTCCAGTCTCATCTCGATCATTTGGCTCGAGAAACCGGGCTCTCAATTGCGAGTTCAGAGTCCGTAGCGGGCCGTCGAACAGACACGCTGGACCTACCCGGCGTCCAAATCACGCTCAAAGGTGCGATTGTGGAAATTCAGCGATTTCTTCACGCCATTGAGACAGCGGATCCCACGGCCGTCGTGGAGTCGGTCGATATCGTGAGTTCGCCCACCTTACAAAATGAAGCTGCAAATGTGCTCGATGTGCGCTTGGTCGTACGCGCGGCAAGTGACGCGAGGAAGGGCTGAGTGCGATGAACGCTGAGAAGATTGCGCCATGAGACGGTTGCTCACGCTTCTGCTCTTGTTGGTCTGTGCTGCGCTGGGGTCCCTCCTGTGGCATGAGGCGACACGGCCAATCGATACCGAACCGATCCGCGCGTCTATTCACAGACCGACGCAGGAGGCTCAAGTGGTTGGCGCTCCAGGGCGGGAGAACCGCGTCCCGGCTCTGGCTGACCTTTCGGCGACCCGGGACCGGCCCTTGTTCGCTCCAAGCCGGCGGCTACAGCAGGTCACAGACGAGGTTGCGCCGGAGCGGCCGCAGCAAGACGCGCAGGCCATCTCTCCGAGTCTGGGTGAATTGACGTTGGTTGGAACGATGCGCTTGGGTGCGAGTCGTCAGCGGGCGCTCATCCGGACAGAAGGCCGCCCTGTGGCCAACTGGTTCGAGGTCGGGAGCGATGTGGCCGGATGGAGATTGGAAGCGATCGACACCGAGCGCGTGATCGTCAGTCGAGATCAGCAACGGGCGGTGCTGCCGTTATTCCCAAATACTCAAGAGCGTTCCAAAGCGCAGGCCGCGGATTGAGACGATTAGGGCTACGGGTGGCCAGCATCCGTCGTCGCAGCCACGGTTGCCGCAGAGTGCCGCGCGATGAAGTCGAGAACGTCTTCGGCATCGCGCGGCCCGAGTCCTAAGTTCGGCATTCGCACACCAGGATAACGGGCGTCGAGATCGAGGGCCAAGGCGTCACCGCGTTGGCGCATGACATCGGGTTTGGTGATGAACGATGTCAACCATGTGGCGTCCCGTCGTTGTACGACGCCGGCGAGATCAGGGCCAACGCGATCGCCTTGCCCGATGGTGTGGCAACTTGCGCAGGCTTTGGCGAAGAGCGCCGCACCTGGCGTGGCATGAAGTGGCACGGCAGTGTCGGCAATTTCCGCTCCGCCTGGCTCGCGATGAATGGCGCGCCATGCCGGGTCCATGCGACGAATATTCTCCGCCAGAACCTCGATGTCGGTGAAGGCCGAATCCCGGCCCCATTCGCCGGTGAGGTCGTTACCGAGAATGATGTCGCTGCGGTGCTCTTCCTTCTGGCGCGAGCGCTCACCGAGTTTTCTGCGAATGAGATCGATGTCGTCGGGCAGCCCGGTCACGAAGTGCCAGCCGGGGCCGGCGCCATACGTCTCGGCATAGCGCTGGAGCACGTCTGGACCATCTGTGAGGGGATCAATGGTGATCGAAACGAAATGGATGTCGCGTCCTATGCGGTCGCCGATGCGGTCTTTGACCTGGGCTAGTCGCGCGGTCATCAAAGGACAAATGTTGGAGCAACTCGTATAAATGAAACTGACGGCGACGATCTTGCCCTTGATCAGATCATCATAGAAGCGCAGGGTTCGCCCGTCATGCGTTACGACATTGACATTCGGGAAGTAGTCGGCATTCCACACACGAGCGTCGTCGGACCTCATGGTCGGCGAGGACGCCAAGCGATCGGGATGCGCACCGCCCGCCAACCACAAGGCAGTGGTCACGAGACCTGCCACGGCCAGAAGCGAAACGGTGCGCACGACGGACTTGCGCGACAAGGGTGTCACGTCAAGAACTCCGGCGCGTACGAGGCAGCGCCTCGGGCAAGATTTCGGGTGTGCGATAGGTGACGCCATCCTCAGTGGGGATGGGTGTGGGTGTGACGGCGGCCTGGGGAACCCCGGCCTCGGCGAGCATCTGGAACCGCAACAACATCGCGAAGTCTTCGTGCACGGTGTTGTGACAGTGGTTGACGTAAGCGCCACCAAACTCGCCAAAGGTCACTTGGATACGCACTTTGCCGTCCGGTCTCAGGCGCCACACGTCCTTGCGCTGGCGGAATTCCGTCGGGCCGATGAAGCCGCCGGCGCGGTCGATGGTGACGCCTTCCTCGAAATGGAGATGTACCGGGTGATCCCAACCGCCGCCGGTTTGAATTTCCCAATGCTCGACCTCTCCCGGACCAGGAATCAGCATGGAGATCCGATTGGCATTGAGAGAATTCGTGGTTTGGCCATCAATACGGATCATCCAGGGAAGAAAATCCTTCTCTTCGCAGGACGGCAGGCAATCCCGCGCCTCGTTGAAGGCGTCCCGTTTGAACTCGATCTGGCGAACACGATTGGGCGTGACAATCGGGATTGGATCGGTGAGGCGAGAAGGTACGCGGCTGCGGTCCGGTGTCGTTGCATAGTGCGTGACGCCGGGTACATCCACACTTTGCACCTGGGAGACGACCCGGAATTCCATGACCGGCCCGACTGTCGGATCCTTTTTGTCACCCTTCAAAGCATCGCTGATCGATAACTTCTTGTCCGGCTTGCGCCCGTTGGTTTGTAAAAGCGAATTGACCAGGCGCAGCCGTTCTCCTGGCTTGAAGGCTGAGAAATCGACGACGATGTCATAGCGTTCCCCGTTGCCTTGCTGATCGAGTTCCTGGAGTGTCACCGGTTGGGTGACGAGGTTGCCGTCGTTGGCGATGAATTGGAAGCGGACCGGACGGCTGCGACTGTCCACAATGGCGAACTGGAAGAACCGCGATTGGCACGCGTTGAGAATCCGGAACCGATACTTGCGCGGCAGAACCTCAAAGAAGGGTGCGTAGGTATTGTTGACGCACACGACGTCGCCCAAAAACCCATCCATTTCGAAAATGTCGAAGAACAACTGGCCGTCCTGTCGGAAGGCCATGTCATGAATGATCAAGTTCACATCGAAATCGAGGTTGCCGTAGTCGAGCAGCCAGCCGCTCGGCAGTCTGAGATTGACCCCATCTTCGAGATGTTCATTGCCGCGGTCGCGCCCGCTGTACATGTTGATGGCGCCGAAGCTGCCCTTATAAACATTCTCAGCAGTGAAGAAGAAGCGATGGTCGTGGAACCACATGCTCCCTTGAATTTCTCGCCAATCTCCCGGCACGTTAATCAGCCCGCCATTGCCATCAGGTCCTGATGCGCGTGGATCGGTCGCCGCGGTGTTGATGATTGAGCTGCGGGCGAGCGTTGTGCCCCAACGGTAGTCGTAAAATGTTCCGGGGAAGTGGTGTGCGTTGCCGGCGCCATCACTCTCAGCAGCGTTGTGGGCGTTGTGAAAGTGGGTCGCGATCTCGTTGCGGCCAAAACCGTTGTTCTCGTGGCGGTCGACAGGCAGGTTATTGTAGATGCGTGTGAGGATCGGCTCCCCGTAGCGTGCTTTGATGAGCCTGGGCACTGGCCGGCCGCGGGCGAACCGTCCGGGCCCGAACGTCCAAACGCTATTGGGGTGCTGTTCGGGCATGCGCGGATGAAAGCGCGCGCCAGATTGGACCTGTCCCATCGAGAGCACGTAGGCCACTTTCGGAAAATATTGGTCCCAGCGTTGATGAGCGAAGAATTCGCCGGGGGGGCGACCTTCGATTGGGCCGCGGCCGGTGATGGGATTGGTAAATTGTGCGCGATCCTCCGGCGAGGCTTCGCTGTAGTCCGTATGATACGAAAACCGTTTGGCGGCGGGCTCGGGCGAGGAAGAGGGAAACAGCGCATGACCCTCACTGGACCGCGTCAGCGGAAACGGGGTTTGCACTTCGAGGCGGTTCAATGGTTGGGAGAACTTCGTCGCCCCAAACAGGGGGCTGCGTGGGGTGCCGGTCGGCACTTGTGCGAATGCGCTCTTGGCGAAGGGGCTCAGGCCGTTCTTCGCAACCAGCAGTCCGGCCGAGGTAAAGATTCCCCAGCGGATGAGATCGCGCCGCGAAATCTGTCCATGCGAAAGCGCTTTGACGATTTCTGCTCTGTTCTGGCGCGCGTGCTCCGCTTCCCGCTTTCGCCGCCGGGACTCTGTGTCGTCGATGAACATCGAACCGCCCTCGCTTTTCGATCTCTGCGGCGGCGGGCCGGAGCTGCCGGTGTGAAGCCCGAAACTTCACGCATCATTCCTCGCACGCCGGCCGAGCACCTCGGGATCAGGCTCGTTGCAGGCGCCCCACCAGCAGCGCCAACAACACCGTCCTTAAGCATCTCCAGAATGCGCTCAAACCGGCGGCGGGGGCACTGACCATGGTCCTAAGACCTAGGGTCAATGCTCTGACGGGTGTCATATTCACTGGTGGGTGTGCGTCGGTTTCGTGCGACGCGACGCAGGACTTGTCGGCGCGGCCAAGATCCACCGTCGCGCACGCTCGTGCTCGGAAACTACCAACCCACGGTCACCCCGAGACGGGTGTGCACAAGTCCCGTTGTGATGCGCATCGGCCACGCCCTTGGCTCGACTCGGGCCCTCGAATCGGGGCGCAGTCCGGCCTGTCCTGTGACTGCAGCCGCATGGCAGGCGATTGAGGCGTACCGCATTGATTCGGACATATACAAATCGTGTAGGCGCATCCGATTTCACGTATCGGGTGCGGCCGCACTGGGTGCTGGCAGCGGGGCTGAGCCTCAGCGCGTGTGCCTTGCCGGCCGAGCAACTGGCGCTGCCGGGTCCAATTGCGGGCGGTTATGGTGAAACGGGTGCTTTGCCAAATCCCCACGGGACGCCGCTCGGCAATCCGGCAACGCCCGGCGCAGGTCAACCGCAGGTCTACCCCGGGAGTGGCGAATTCGTCGCAGAGGCGAACGGTGAACGCGGCGGGAGCCCGGAACCGTCGCGATCGTTGAGTGTGGCCAATGGCGAGGGCGTGACGCTCGATCTGGTCAATGCCAGCGTAGCGGAGGCCGCCCGCACGGTTTTGGGGGAATTGCTTGGGTTGCCGTATACGGTGAGTGACAAGGTGCAGGGGCAGATCACGCTGCAGACCGTCAAGCCGATGTCGCGCGCCGCTTTGCTCGAAGTGTTCCAATCCGCGCTAAATTCACACGATGCGGTGATCGTTGAGGACCAGGGATTCCACCGGGTCGTGACCCGCACAGAGGCACTGAATTCGGGTCGCCCAGTTCAAACCAAGGCTGGTGGACCGCGCGGGCCGGGGCTTGCCACGCAGGTCGTGCCGTTGCGCTATGTCGCGGCCACCGAGATGGAGCGCATCCTGCGCTCCGTGGCCCCCGCAAGCGCGATCGCGCGCGCGGATAGTGCCCGCAATCTGCTGATCCTCACGGGGTCCGCAAGCGAGCTCGCGTCGCTGACCGAAACGATTGAGGTCTTCGATGTCGATCATATGCGCGGGATGTCGTTTGGGATTTTCCCGATCGAGACGTCCGATGTCGAGGCCATCGCCCAAGAGCTCGACACCATCTTTGCGAATGATCGGGAGGGCCCGACCAAGGGCATCGTGCGGTTCGTGCCGAATGCGCGGCTGAAAGCCGTGCTCGTCATGACGTCGCGACCGGAATATCTGCGCAAGGCCGAGGTGTGGATCCGCCGCATCGACCAGGCTGCCGAAGCCACTGAGCGGCGCGCGTATGTTTATCAGGTCCAATATCGCCCTGTTCAGGAACTCGTGCAGATCCTCCAACGCATCTACAGCGAACGCGAAGGCTTGCGCGACCGCGAGACGCGCGGGATACGCACAGCGGGCGCGCAGGGGGGCGATCAGGGTGGCCCGCGTGACGCAACGTCAGCTGGGGAGCCCGGGTTGGGTGCAGCCCCGGATCGCAGTCTCCCCATTCGTCAAGGCGGCGGTATTGTACCGCCCATCGAGGCCGCCGCGACGGCTGCGCCGTCGCCCGGGGCAGGAGAGACCTTGGCTTTGGGTTCGCCCAATCCATTATTGACCGGCGAGGACGATACGCTTGCGATCGGTGCGCCGGCCTCCGCTCTGCTGGCAGAGCGCAAGCGGGATGACAGGCTTTCGGGCATCTCGTTCGTGGCGGATGACGGCAACAATGCCATCGTCGTATCGGCAACGCCGGCAGAATGGCGGCGTGTGCGCCAGGTGCTATCCGAGATCGACGTGATGCCACCGCAGGTGCTCATCGAGGCAACGATCGCGGAAGTCACCTTGACCGATGACCTCAAGTTTGGGCTGCGATGGTTCTTCGAAAAAGGCGGCAGCCAATTCCGTCTCACGGACACTCTCGCAACGGGGACCATCGGGGCGATCGTCCCGCAGTTTGCGGGTTTTGCGTATTTCCTCAATACCACGAACGCGCGGGTTGCTCTGAATGTGCTGGCCGACATCACGAACGTCAACGTGATTTCGTCGCCCTCGCTCATGGTGCTCAACAACAAGAAGGCCGTTCTCCAGATCGGCGATCAGGTGCCCATTGCGACGCAGCAAGCCGTCGCCACCGACGTGCCGCTGGCACCCATCGTCAACGCCATCACCTTCCGTGAGACGGGCGTCCTGCTCACAATCACGCCGCGGGTCAGTGAGGATGGGCGGGTACTCCTCGACATCGAGCAGGAGGTCAGCGACGCCAAGGAAACGACCACTTCCGACATCAATTCGCCAACCATTGCCCAGCGCCGTATCAAGACGACGGTGACGGTCGCCAACGGCGGCAGCGTTGTGCTCGCCGGATTGATGCAGGACCGCGCAACGCGCAAACGCCAGCAGATCCCCTTGGCCGGGGATATCCCGCTTGTCGGTAACCTTTTCAAAAACAAAGATGATGAGATCGCCCGCACCGAGCTCATGATCGCGATCACGCCGCATATTGTGCGGGATCAGGCGCAAACAGGCATGATTGCGGCTGAATTCCGCGATAGGCTCAACTTCAACACGAGGCCTCAGCGCGAGGCGCTGCCCGATCACAAGGAGCAGTTTGATCGCATCGCGCGCTGAGCTGGGTTGCATTCGCTCGAGGCAAGGCACTTGACCAGATGCGCAACGCTCACCGCAGGTCCGTCCACATCCTGCAAGGGACGCGCGCACCGGGGTATCGCGATCGCGGTTTTATTCTGATCCTGGTACTGGGGGCGTGTCTCGTGCTCGCCATGATCGCGGCAGTGTTCTCGCGCTCGGTACAAGTAGGGCTGCGAGACACCTCGCTGCGTGTCGAAAGTGCCCGCGCGGAGGCCTTGGCGGACGCAGGCTTGGCGCTCGCAGCGCGCGATCTGCGAGCGCCGCGGACCTTCAGCTGTGAGATAGCGGGAACAGGGCGCGTCTTCGTCAGCATCGAGGACGAAGCGGGGCGCGTGGACCTCAATTCGGCGCGCGAGAGTTTGATGTTGGCAATACTCGAAGGACTGGGTGTGGGCGGGGAAAAAGGACGAAGGTTGTTCGCAACGCTCGCAGACTACCAAGATCCGGATAGTGAGGCGCGGGCCAATGGGGCCGAAGCAGAGGCGTATCGCAGCGCTGAGATGCGCACCGGCCCACGTAATGCGCCGCTCGAAAGTGTCGATGAACTTGATCGCGTTGTGGGTTGGCCGGCCGACATCCGCACTCGATTGAAGCCGCTGGCGACCGTGTATTCAGGTCTCTCCGGGATTGATCCGGAGCATGCCGCGCCGGAATTGATCGACTTGCTCGTCCCGGCAGGGGGCACTTTGCCAGAGCGGATCGTCAGTCGCTCCCAGGGGCGCACGCTGCGCGTGACGTCGTTGGGTGTCAGCGACGCCAACGTTCGCTTCGTGCGCGTGGAGGTGCTGGAACGCACCGTGCTCGATGGGGTCAAGCCTCTCCGACGGCTTTGGACCCAAGGGGAAATGACGCCGACGCTCGCAGCGCTGCAGACTGGGGAGAGCCCGCTGCCGCCGTGCTGAGGCTCGCTGCTATTTGAGGCCGAAGCCGTCCGCAATGAAGACATCCGGCGTTGGCGCCTGGGAATGGGCATGGCGCAGGCGCTGCTGGCAATAGCGTTTGCCGTTGACCTCCCAATAGCAATAGCTGCCGCAGTATTCCCGGCCGCGATAAAAGTAGCAGCCGCGGCCTTCTGTCGGCGGCAGTTCAACGATCCGGGGTGCGACGCGCCTGTATTGAGCCTCAGTGGAGGGGGCTGAAAGGATTAAGAGCATCCCAGCGGCCGTGGCAGCCATCGCCCGGCGTGTCAGCAAGGTTAGCCGG
>JAKALI010000471.1 GCA_021813195.1 Pseudomonadota bacterium | reverse complement strand
CTTGCTGGTCGTGGTGATGCCCAGCCCCATCGAGCCGTTGACCGCAGAGACCTTGCTGATGCCGTCGACGCCCGGCGCCGGGACGACACCGACGTCGCCCGCGACCTTGCTGTCCTTCGGGTCGTTGGCCATGTTGTACATGTAGGTCCAGTTCAGCGCGAAGGCGGCCTGGCCGTTCTCGAAGACGTGGCGCACGTCCTCTTCGAGGAATTCCTTCGAGTTCGGGTTGGTGACGCCGGACTTGTACGAGTCGACCATGTACTGCAGCGCCTTCAGCCCGCCGTCCTCGGCGAAAGCCGGCTTGCCGTCCTTGAAGAAGCTGCCGCCGTACGCATCGACCAGCGTGGTATAGTCGCAGATCGCGGCTTCGGCCTGGGCCCAGCTCCAAACGATCGGGAATTCGACGATGCCCTTCTGCTTTATGATCTCGGCGTCCTTCTGCAGCTCGTCCCAGGTCGCGGGGGGAGTTGCGATCCCGGCATTCGCCAGCATCTTCTTGTTGTAGAAAAGATATTTGGTGTCGAGGATCCACGGCATCCCGTAATACTTCCCGTCATATTTGACGGTGGTCCAGGCGCCGGGCAGAACGTCCTTCCTCATTTCGGGGGTAATCTTGTCGGTGACGTCGCGCAGGACGTTGTTCTTGGCGAACTCGGCCGGCCAGATCACGTCGAACAGGACCACATCGTAACCGCTGCCAGATCCCTTGGCGAGCACGGTCTTGTCGTGCAGCCCCTCGTAGGGGACGAATTCGAGGTTCACCTTGATGTCGGGGTGGGCTTTGGTGAAATCCGCCGTCATGTCGCGGATGTTGGCCTCGGAATAGGCCGCCTGAGCCATGAACAGTGCGTTCAGCGTGGTCTCCGCCAGCGCCGGGCCCGCCGAGACTGCCGCTGCGGCGGCAAGGGCCAGAAGTTTTGTATGTGTCATCACTGCTGTCTCCACATGGTGCTTGGTTGCCCCGCCTTTCGGAGAAACCGCGAATCTTTGCGCGCAGCGGTGACTTTTCATCACCTCCCTGTGCGTGCGTCGCGGACGGCATCACCGCCCGGGTCAATCGGCGACGGCTCTGACGGCCACTAAGTCCAATTGATTGACTAAAGATGTGCGCGGCAATATGCCCTGTCAACAGAAATTGTGTCGATGGCAGGAATATGCATGACGGGCGAACGCAAAATCCGGGCGACCAGCGGCACCAATCTGGGCGGGGCGAACGCCCACAACCGGCGGGTCATCATCGAAGCGCTGCGCCTCAACGGGGCGCTGTCGCGCGCCGATCTGGCGCGAGCCACCCAGTTGACCAAGCAGACCGTATCCAACCTGGTCGAAGACCTCACGGCGGAGGGCCTCATCCGTGCCCTCGACAGCGTGCGCGCGACGCGGGGCAAGCCCGCGACCCCCTACGAGCTGGTCCCCGAGGGCGCCTTCTCCTTGGGCCTGCAGATCGACCGGCACGCCTTCCGCCTCGTCGCGGTCAACCTGCTCGGCGAGGTCCTGCTGCAGCGCGAGGCGCGCCCCGCGGGCCAGGGCCCGGAAGTGGGCGTTCCCGCGATTCTCGGCCTGATCTTGGCGGCTCGCAAAGAGCTCGCAGAGACCCACCGTCAATTCGACAAGCGGCTCATCGGCCTTGGCATCGCGATGCCCGGCCCCTTCGGTGTGGACGGCGCCCCCGACGACCCCCTCAGTATGTCGCGCTGGCAGCGCTATCCGCTGCTAAAGGAGCTGGCGGCTGCGACCGGCCTAGACATCGCGATTCGCAACGACGCCTCCGCGGCAACTTCGGCGGAACGGCTGGTGGGCGCGGCGCACGGGCTGGATACCGCCGTTTGCATCTACCTTGGGTATGGTCTAGGCGCCGGGCTAATTCTTAACGGCGAGCAGTTCACGGGCCCGAATGGCAACGCCGGCGAAATCGGCATGGTGCTGTCCCACGTGCCAGGAACGGAGCAGGATGTCGCGCCCATCGAACACGCGGCCTCGCTCGCGTCGCTATGTGCCACCCTCGAGCTAGACCCGGCAGATCCGGAGCTATTCGACCGGATCGACTCGGCCGTCGCCAGCCCGACACCGGCGCTGTGCGATTGGGTCGACGGGGCGACGCACCAGCTGCGCTGGATGATCCATCTTCTCGAATCCCTCTTCGACCCCCAGACGATCATCCTCTGCGGCAGCGCGCCACGCAGCCTGATCGACATCTTCATAGCGCGGCTGGAGCCACTGCTTCCCTCCCTATCCGATCGCCCGGGGCGGGTGCTGCCACGCCTGCTGGCGGGACAGTCGAACCAATGGGCCGTGGCGCAGGGTGCCGCCGCGGAACCGATCGCGCGCTACTCTGAGCCCCGCTACGCGACCATCCTGAAAAGCTGAGCCGGCGATCAAGCCCCGGCCCGTTCACCGCCTGCGCTGATCCTGACCTGCCGGGGGATTTTTCCTCCACCGACGATTAGAGTCCGGCCCAACTTGAGGACGGACAATGAAGCGAACGCGATTCACGGACGAGCAGATCATCGGCATCCTGGCCGAGCACGAGGCAGGTGCAAAGTGCGCGGACCTGTGCCGCAAGCACGGCATGTCGGAAGGCACCTTCTAAAACGGGAAGGCCAAGTTCGGCGGCATGACAGTATCGGAAGCGAAGCGGCTGAAAGCACTCGAGGATGAGAACGCCAAGCTCAAGAAGTAGCACTGTCAAAGGAACTTCGCTTGAGCGACCACAGGGGGCTGGATAGCCCCCATCCATGACCCAGCGCTCCCCGTTCCGCTGCTTCAAGACCAGCCCCGAGATCATCCGCCTGGCGGTGATGATGTACATCCGGTTCCCCCTCTCCCTCCGCAACGTCGAGGATCTGCTGCACGAGCGCGGCATCGACATTTGCCATGAGACGGTCCGGTTCTGGTGGCACCGGTTCGGGCCGTTGTTCGCCTCGGACATCCGCAAGCGCCGCGTCGAGGGCATGCGATCGAGCCGCTGGCGCTGGCACCTGGACGAGGTGTTCGTGAAGATCAACGGCGAGCGGCACTACCTGTGGCGCGCCGTTGACCATGAAGGCGAGGTGCTTGAGAGCTTCGTGACGAAGCGCCGTGACAGGAAAGCAGCACTGAAATTCTTGAAGAAATCGCTGAAGCGGCATGGCCGCACCCATGAAATTGTGACCGACCGCCTTCGGTCCTATGGCGCCGCGCTCGGCGATCTCGGCATCCGCGATCGGCAGCAGACAGGACGCTGGGCGAACAACCGAGCGGAGAATTCACACCAGCCGTTCCGAAGGCGCGAGCGGGCGATGCTCCGTTTCCGGCGAATGCGGACACTGCAGAAATTCGCCGCCGTTCACGCCTCCGTCCTCAACCACTTCAACCAGGAACGAAGCCTCTCCTCCCGCTCCTTCTTCAAACAAACCCGCGCCGCCGCTCTTGCCGAGTGGCGCGGCCTCTGTGCCGAATAAGGGGCAGCTCCCCTGCCCTACCAGAGACTGGTTCGCATTCGTCTGCCAGCACCCTGAAAAGGGTTGCTCGGCGTAAGTTCCCCCATAGTATAATCCGACATATCCACGTCTCCCTCGGCCTCGTTTGAGTGGTGTTCAGTGCTGACATGCAACAAAATGTTGCCGATTTAGCTGACCATTGCGGTGTATCGAGCTATCAGTGGTCCGTGTTCTGCTTCAGCCTTGCACACGCGATTACGTCGCCCACACCGCATGCTTTCTTGAAAAGACCCTCTGCCTTTACCATATCTTTCCGCACTCCGGTTCCACTCTCATAGAAAATCCCGAGATTGAAGCAACCCGTCGCTTCACCCTCGGCACACGCCTTTTCGAAAAGAACCGCGGCACTGGCGGTGTTCGGTTTTACACCCTGTCCAGTCGCATACTGAACTCCAAGGCTGGTGCAGCCTAGCATCGCCCCATTCTTGCAAGCCATGTCATAGAGAGCCGCAGCTTTGGCGGAGTCTTGCCTTACACCAGCGCCGCGCGCAAACAGGAGGCCGAGATTGAAGCATCCTTGTGCCCCGCCCGCTGCGCACGCCTTATCGTATAGACCCGCGGCCTTAGTGACGTCCTGCCGTACGCCGATCCCTCGCTCGAAAAGGGCGCCGGCGTTTGAGCACCCAAGAGGATCATCTGAGGCACATGCCTCACTATAGAGCTCGGCCGCTTTGGCGGGTACAATCGTTACTCCAATTCCATGTTCATAGGCCACCCCAAGATTAACGCACGCCTTCGAATCTCCTAGAGTGCACCCCATTTCGTAGAGTTTGGCAGCTTTAGCTGGGTCCATCGGAACGCCTGCTCCGCTAGCGTATAGTGCTCCGAGGCTAGTGCAGCCTTTTGAGAGGCCATCGACGCAAGCTTTGTTATA
>JAKALI010000470.1 GCA_021813195.1 Pseudomonadota bacterium | reverse complement strand
AAGACGACGATGTATGCTTGACGCTAAAGAGATTCCGATGCAAAAGGGTTAACTAACCCCGGATGACAATACATCGGCCCGGAGTGAGCCGCCCAAGGTTACGTGGAGTGCGCCCTCGGGCATCAGGCCTGTCGTCAGGGACGGAGCGTACGCTATCTGTGCCTGCCCCGTCTGTTTGAGGAACTGCGACGGCAGCTTCGGGCGGCACCTCAGCGCCTTGGCCAAGGTTGATCTGATGATCCTGGATGACTGGGGGCTGGCCCCATGGAGGCGGAAAAAGTCCGGGATCTGCTGAAAACATCGATGACCGCTTCAATCAAAAAGCCACACTGATTACCAGCCAATTGCTGGTTGCCCATTGGCACGAATATCTGGGTGAACCGACCGTGGCCGATGCGGTACTGGAGCGGCTGCTACACAGTGCCCATCGACTGGAGCTGAAGGGTGCACTGGTTCAACCAGCATAGGCTGCTTGAACCAATCGGTTATATCCCTCCGGCAGAAACTGAGGCAAACTACTACCGGCTACACGCCGGTCAGCCCGCCATCGCGGCATGACTTAAACCAAATGGCATCCTCGAAACACGGGGCGGTTCAGTCAGGATTTTGCTGGGCGCCGCCGCTGCCGTACAATGAGCCATGCCGCATTCAAAAGACCCCTACAAGCAGCCTGCTGACCTCCCGCGTTGCGCCGTCCGGGAGGACACCATTGAATACGGCTTCATCGGCACCCTCCAGGGCCTCAAATACGACTTTCGCGATGACATCCGCGATCGCGCCGCGCTGGAGCATAACTTCCGCGAGAAATTCGAAGCGCTGAACCGCATCCGCCTCAGCGATGCCGAATTCGCCCGGCTGCTGGATGAAATCGTCACCCCGGATGTTTTCACCGCCGCCAAGACCCTGCGCGCAATCCATGCCTTCACCCGCGACGACGGCACGCCGCTGAATTTCAGCCTGGTCAACCTCAAGGACTGGTGCAAGAACACCTTCGAGGTCATCCACCAACTGCGCATCAACACCGACTACAGCCACCACCGCTACGACGTCCTCCTGCTCATCAACGGCGTGCCCTGTGTGCAGATCGAGCTCAAGACCCTCGGCGTCAATCCGCGCCGCGCCATGGAGCAGATCGTCGAATACAAGCACGACCCCGGCAACGGCTACACCAAGACGCTGCTCTGTTTCATGCAGTTGTTCATCGTCAGCAACCGCGACCGCACCTACTACTTCGCCAACAACGACGCCCGTCACTTCGCCTTCAATGCCGACGAGCGCTTTCTGCCCGTCTATGAGTTTGCCGACGAGGACAACCGCAGGATCACCCAGCTCGACGCCTTCGCCGAACGCTTCCTGAAAAAGTGCGCTCTCGGCCAGACCATCAGCCGCTACATGGTGCTGCTGGCCGGCGAGCAAAAACTCATGATGATGCGGCCCTATCAGGTGTATGCCGTGCAGCACATGGTCCAGTGCATCGATGAGGACAACGGCAACGGCTACATCTGGCACACCACCGGCAGCGGCAAAACGCTCACCTCCTTCAAGGCCGCGACGCTGCTGAAGGAAAACCCGCACATCCACAAGTGCGTCTTCGTCGTCGACCGCAAGGACCTCGACCGCCAGACGCGGGAGGAATTCAACCGCTTCCAGGAAGGCTGCGTCGAAGAAAACACCCACACCGCCGCCCTGGTGCGCCGCCTGCTGTCCGAGGACTACGCCGACAAGGTCATCGTCACCACCATCCAGAAGCTCGGCCTCGCGCTCGACGAAACCAGCAAGCGCAACCAGCAACGCAGCAGAAACGGCCAGGCCACCTACAAGGAACAGCTCGAAGCCCTGAAAGACAAGCGCATCGTTTTCATCTTCGACGAATGTCACCGCTCCCAGTTTGGCGAGAACCACAAGGCCATCAAAGCGTTCTTCCCCAGGGCCCAGCTGTTTGGCTTTACCGGCACCCCCATCTTCGAGGCCAATGCCGCGCAGCAAAAGATTGAGGACACCACGGCCTCCATGCGCACCACGGCCGACCTCTTCCAGAAGCAGCTCCACGCCTACACCATCACCCACGCCATCGAGGACGGCAACGTCCTGCGCTTTCACGTCGATTACTTCAAGCCGGAGGGTCCAAAGGACCAGGCAGCCTCACCCAAACCCAGCGAGGCCATCGCCAAGAAGGCCGTCATCGAAGCCATCCTCGCCAAGCACGACGCCGCCACCGGCGGACGCCGCTTCAACGCGCTCTTCGCCACCGCGTCCATCAACGACGCCATCGAATATTACGCCCTGTTCAAGATCCTGCAGGCCGAGAAACAGTCCGCCGATCCCGACTTCAGACCGCTCAACATCGCCTGCGTTTTCTCCCCGCCCGCCCAGCTTGCGGAGAATCCCGAAAGTAAAAAGGACATCGAACAGCTCTCCGAAGACCTCCCCCAAGAGCAGGAAGACAACCAAGTCGAGCCAGAAGCGAAGAAAAAGGCCCTTGAAGCCATCCTCGCCGATTACAACGCCCGCTACGACACCCATTACCGCTTGAGTGAGTTCGACCTCTACTACCAGGACGTACAAAAGCGCATCAAAGACCAGCAGTGGCCCAATGCCGACTACCCCCCGGCGCAGAAGATCGACATCACCCTCGTGGTGGACATGCTGCTCACCGGCTTCGACTCCAAGTTCCTGAACACCCTCTATGTGGACAAGAACCTCAAGCACCACGGCCTGATTCAAGCCTTCTCCCGCACCAACCGCGTGCTCAACGGCAGCAAGCCCTACGGCAACATCCTCGACTTCCGCCAGCAGCAGGACGCCGTGGACGCCGCTATCGCCCTGTTCTCCGGCGAAAAGAGCGGCGCCCAGGCGCGGGAAATCTGGCTGGTGGAAAAGGCGCCAGTAGTGATCCAGAAACTGGAAACCGCCATGCGCCAGCTCCATGCCTTCATGGAATCCCAGGGGCTGGATTGCACGCCCGCCGAAGTCGCCAACCTGAAGGGTGATGCCGCCAAGACGGTCTTCATCACCCACTTCAAGGAAGTCCAGCGCCTCAAAACCCAGCTCGACCAATACACCGACCTCACCAGCGACAACAAAGCCGCTATTGAGCAAGTCTTGCCCGACGAAAACCTGCGCGGCTTCAAGGGCCAGTATCTGGAAACCGCCAGAAAATTCCGGGCACAGCAGAGCAAGACCAGCGACCAAAATGGCGACCCATCCGGCACCGACAACCCGGCGGAGCAGCTCGACTTCGAATTGGTCCTCTTCGCCTCCACCGTCATCGACTACGACTACATCATGGGTCTCATCGCCCACTTCTCGGCCAAAGAACCGGGCAAGTCCAAAATGACCCGCGAGGAACTCATCGGCCTCATCAGCGCCGACGCCAAGTTCATGGACGAGCGCGACGACATCGCTGAATACATCGGCACGCTCCAGGCCGGCGCGGGGCTTTCCGAGACCGCCATCCGCGACGGCTACACCCGCTTCAAGGCCGAGAAAAACGCCCAGGAACTCGCCGCCCTCGCTGAAAAGCACGGTCTGGCCACTGCCGCCCTGCAAAGCTTCGTGGACGGCATCCTGGAGCGCATGATCTTCGATGGCGAACGCTTGAGCGAGCTCATGGCACCGCTGGATTTAGGCTGGAAAGCCCGCAGCCAGGCCGAACTCGCCCTTATGGCGGATTTGTACCCGCTGCTGACCCAGCGCGCCGGGGGGCGGGAAATTTCAGGATTGAGCGCGTATGAATAAACGCAACACCCCCACCGAAACCACCTTCCGCGCATTGCTGGCGCAGATTCAGCAAACGCGGCAAAAGGTCTTTGCACAGGCCAACACCGCCCTGATGGAACTCTATTGGCACATCGGCCAAACCATCAGCGAAAAAGTGCAACGCGAAGCCTGGGGTAAGAGCGTGGTGACCGAGCTGGCACGCTACATCGCCCAACATGCTCCGGAGCTCAAAGGCTTCAGCGACAAGAATTTGTGGCGTATGAAACAGTTTTACGAGACGTATCAAGGCGATGAAAAACTCTCACCGCTGGTGAGAGCATTGCCATGGTCGCACAACCTGGCCATATTTTCCCGTTGCAAAACAGCGCAGGAGCGGCAGTTTTACCTCGTGCTGGCTGCCAGGGAGCAATACACCTTTCGGGAGCTGGACCGGCAAATCAGCGCCAGCACGTTTGAGCGAACCGTGGCCGCTCCGGCAAAACTCTCTACAGCGTCGAGAGAAATACATCCAGCCATCGTCGAAGCCTTCGCGCTTCTGCTTCTCGAAGCGGCCACTGACATTGGACTGCGCTCCACGGCCGCGGATGCGGTCGGGATCGAGCAGTTCGCGCCGCGCCAGATCGGCGTCGCGGCT
>JAKALI010000469.1 GCA_021813195.1 Pseudomonadota bacterium | reverse complement strand
TACTCGCGCGTGGAAGGGACGTAGGAGCCTTCCATACGCTCGCGCTGGAGGCGGAGCATCATGACGATGTCAGCGCCTTCGATGCCCTTCCACATATCGGTGAAGACGTCCACGCCGAGCCGCTCGGGACTGGCCGGCAGCAGGGTCGAAGGCGCCACGATGCGCACGTGCGCGCCAAGCGTATTGAGCAGCTCGATGTTGGAACGCGCCACGCGCGAGTGCAGGATATCGCCGCAGATCGCCACGGTCAGTCCCGCGATACGGCCTTTGGCTCGGCGGATGGTGAGCGCATCAAGCAAGGCTTGCGTGGGATGCTGGTGAGCGCCATCGCCCGCATTGATGACGGAGCAATCGACTTTCTGGGATAGCAATTCGACAGCACCAGCCGCATGATGGCGCACGACGATGATGTCCGGGCGCATCGCGTTCAATGTGATGGCGGTGTCGATCAGCGTTTCGCCTTTGGAAACCGACGATGTCGCAACGTTCATATTCATAACGTCGGCGCCGAGCCGCTTGGCAGCGAGCTCGAAGGAGGCTTGGGTGCGCGTCGAACTTTCGAAGAAGAGATTGATGTGGGTGCGGCCGCGCAGAAGTTCGCGCTGCTTTTCCGAGGAGGGTGGGCTGTCGGCGTTACGATCAGCCAGATCGAGGAGAAAATTAATTTCCTCCGCCGTCAGTCTCTCGGTTGAGAGCAAATGACGGTGGGGAAAGAGCTTCGCCGGCTTGTGTGCTGTGCTAGGCATTAAAGTCGCCTCTATAAGGTCAAGCCCGGGGGCGGGCAAGCCTTCGTCCACAGTTTGAGGGACAGCACGCGACGGCAGGGTTGCAATGTGATTAATGCTGCGGTGAAAGAAGGGCCGTTGCATGAGCGAGCGTTTCGCCACCCACAACGTCACGAACCAGTCTCCGCCGTTCGAGGACATCAACCTCTACGCGAGCGACATCGCGTTGTCGGAGAGCGTCGTGCGCGAGGGGGGCGGCGCTAGCTCTCGTGCGCTCAATGCGTTCGGCTTGCGGGCGGGGTCGGCAGAAGTGCAAGACCTGGCCCGTAAAGCCAATCGCGCGGTTCCCGAGTTACGGACCCACGACAACCAGGGCCGCCGGCTCGATATCGTCGACTATCATCCCGCCTACCACGACATCATGAGCTTATCCTTCGCCGAGGGACTCCACTGTTCGGTCTGGTCGCATCTGGCGCAAAGTTCGGTCGCCGAACGCACGGCCGGGCAGGGCGCTGCGCATGTTGTGCGCGCCGCGGGGCTTTACCTCGCAGCACAGATGGAAGCTGGCCATTGCTGCCCCATCACCATGACGAATGCGGCCGTACCAGTCCTACGAGATGCGCCCGACCTTGGTGGCGCGTGGATTCCTCTTATTTTATCGCGCACCTATGATTCCTCCTTCGCTCCGGCGATTGACAAGGCGTCCGTTACGATCGGCATGGGTATGACCGAGAAGCAGGGCGGTACGGATGTGCGCGCCAACACCACGACGGCGACCGACGCAGGCGACGGGACCTTCGCGCTCGTTGGCCACAAATGGTTCCTCTCGGCGCCAATGTCCGATGCGTTCCTCGTGCTGGCGCAGGAGGCCAACGGGCCGTCCTGCTTCTTTCTGCCGCGTATCCTGCCCGACGGAACCGTGAACGCACTGCGACTGCAGCGGCTGAAGGACAAGCTCGGCAATCGCTCCAACGCGTCTTGCGAGGTCGAATTGCACGACGCGATAGCATGGCGCATCGGGGAGCCCGGGCGCGGCGTGCGCACCATCATCGAAATGATCACGTACTGCCGGCTCGATTGCGCGATTTCATCTGCAGCCTTAATGCGCTCGGCATTGGCGCACGCCATCCATCATGCCGAGCATCGCAAGGTCGGTGGCCGCCTGCTCATCCAAGAACCCGTCATGGCGCAGGTTCTCGCCGATTTGACGCTCGACGTGGAGGCGGCCGTCGCTCTCTCTTTTCGCCTGGCGCGGTCCTTCGACCGCGTTCGCGATCCGCGGGCGGCCGCGTGGCGGCGGATCATGACGCCTGTCACCAAATACTGGGTGACGAAGATTGCGCCCGCATTTGTGGCCGAAGCCATGGAGTGCCTTGGCGGGAATGGCTACGTGGAAGACTGGCCGCTTGCGCGCCTCTACCGCGAGGTACCGGTCAACGCCATCTGGGAGGGTTCCGGCAACGTCATGGCGCTCGATGTGCTGCGCGTACTGCAACGCGAGCCGGAAGCCGTCGAGCTGCTCACGGAAGAGCTGCAGATGGGGACGAAAGCGGACGCTGCCTTGAGCGCCGCATTTGAACGCCTGGAAGCGATGCTACATGAGCCGCGCTTGCTGGACGGACGTGCGCGGATGCTTGTGGAAGGTCTGGCCCGTGTAGCCGCCGGAACAATTTTGCGCGCCCATGCGCCTGCAGAGATTGCGGACGCCTTCATCGCAACGCGAATTTCCGGTCCGATGCGTCAGACATATGGCCAGGGTCTCGACAAGGCCGACACGAACGCCATTCTGGCGCGCGCCACGCCCAATCGCGGCTGACCACGCGCGCACTCGACGTCGGCATGTCGACCAGCGGGAGACTGCCGTCGCTCAGGAGGCGCTGTCGTCCGCCTCGAAGAACACATCGACCCGCATGCCGGTCAGCAACGGCACATCGCCATCGAGCGTGACCATGACCTCGAGCACTTCGACGTCGTTGGGGCGGCGCGGCCCTCGCGTCAGGATACGCGGCGCGCCGAGGGCCGGCGCCATTGATGTCACAACGCCGGCAAATTCCTGGTCGCCGAAGGCATCGGCCTTGATGATCGCCCTTTGGCCGACCTTGACCTTGACCACGTCGCGCTCCTCAACCTCGGTGCGCACGCGCAGGCTCGATATGTCGCCAAATAGCACGAGTGGAGCATCCGGTGACGTGATGGCGAACTCCCCCTCGCGCGCCCAGATATTGAGCACGGTTCCGTCGGCGGGCGCGCGCACGCGCTTACGCTCGATCGCTTGCTCGATTTGGGCAACATCAGCTCGCGCCAGAGTGAGCGAGGATTCAAGCCGCGTCGGCAGCGGCATTCCATCCATGGCATTGACACGATCAAGCGCGGCCCGCTCCTCGGCAAGACGCTTGCGGGCGTCCTGCAATTTTGTGCGCGGTCCGCTCAAGTCGGCCGCACCTGCATCGCCAGCGCCGATCCGGCGCGACATCTCGTCGAAGGCGCGCTGAGCCGCAAAAACGGCGCGCTCGGCCGCAGCCACGGCGTCTTCAGCCTTGCGACGGGATGCCGCCGGACCATCAGGGGCGCCTTCGGGCGCTTCTTCGTTGCGCTCGCGAACGCGCACCGCTTCCTCGGCGAGCGCGGCGGCGAGCTTGGCACCGAGGTCCTCCTCATCGAGGACGACCAGCAGATCCCCAGCCTCCACCTTGTCGTTCACCTTGGCGATGACCTGCGTAATTTCGCCCGGAGACTGAGCAAGGATGCGAATTTCGCCGCCCTTTGGTTCGACGCGGCCGGTGGCAGAGGCGGCCCACGTACGGGGCCCCTTCTTGGCCTCTGGTGCCGCGGCTGTCTGTGGCGTGGACGTTGCGGCGTGCGCCTCACCCTGCACATGAGACAACATATTCGCGTTGACCAGCGCGCTCAAAACGACTGCTACGATACCCGCGACCGTCAGCGTCTGAATTGTGGGGTCCACTTTAAGCATTCGCCTTACGCCTTTTCTTCGTGAGATCAGTAACTTCGGGTGAATTAACGCCCTCTGGTCTGCGCTCCTCACCGACAATCTTGCCGTCCTCGATGCGCACCACCCGATCCGCGTAACCCAGCGTGCGCGGATCGTGCGTCACCGCCAGGACACTGCGCTTCTGCTCTTTGGCAATACGGGCCAGGAGCGCCATGACGGCATGCCCGTTCTCGCTGTCGAGGGCGGCGGTCGGCTCGTCGGCGAGAACGATCGATGGGGAGGCCGCGATCGCGCGGGCAACGGCGACGCGCTGCTGCTCACCGCCGGAGAGGTTGCCGGGAAAATTTCGCAGTCGGTGCCCGAGCCCCACCTCGTGGAGCACTTCCTCCGCGCGTGCGGCCGCGGGGTAGCCCTTCTGGCCCAGGACGTCGAGCGCAATACGCACGTTCTCCAACGCATTGAGCGTTGGGAAGAGATTGTAACTCTGAAAAATGAAGCCGATATGGTGGCGGCGCAGATCTGCGAGCTCTTCTGGACCAAGCCCCGCTGTCGAACGGCCGGCGATCGAAATGGTCCCGGATGTAGGGCTCATGATGCACCCCAGGATGGACAGCAGCGTTGTCTTGCCCGAGCCAGAAGGGCCCATGAGCAAGGTCAGCTCCCCGGGGATGAGCTCCAT
>JAKALI010000468.1 GCA_021813195.1 Pseudomonadota bacterium | reverse complement strand
CGGACGGCGAAGGGGACGGGGGCGGCGATGATGAGGTTCCCTGGTTTTCCGATCCGTCACCGGGGGACTATGCGGCCAAATTGGTGGCGACTATGGCGGGGCTACGCCGATGGAGCTTATTGGTCGCCGACGACTGGCCGGAGCTCGGTTTTCGATCGCTGATCGACGAAGTTCGTGGATGGGGCGCGGACGACGACGCGATCGAGTACGAAATCAACTCACTCCGGATCAACCACGAACACGAAACGCCGCGATTCAACGGGTCGCCGCCGCTTTCGACGGCAAGGGAGCACTTCGCGAACCGACGCCGCAGATTCAGGGCAAGCGTTCCACGACAAGCGGCTCGGCGTCCGGAGGATGTCGAGCGCGCTTTGGCTGAGGCCACGAGGGATTTATGAACTGGGCAAGCGTATTGACGGCGATGCTCTCCAAGCTGGTGGCGGCGGAGGTTCCG
Organism: Pseudomonadota bacterium; assembly: GCA_021813195.1. Next base: position 3,902 of record JAKALI010000468.1, on the reverse strand, counting down.
TTCGCGCCGCAGCATGTGGGCCGGACGGACGCAGCGTCCATCCAGGCGCAAACTGCGATGCTGAGGGAGTGGGTGACAGCGTTTGAGGCGGCGGGGATCCGCCCCGAGGACATCGACAAGCTCAACGCCCGGATCGTGCTTTGCTGTGAACGGTTCCCGACGGCGGCCGAAATCGCCCGATTGGCGGCGCCGATCCGCGCCGACCGATTGCGGGATGCCGTTAGCGCGGCTCAGTTGGAGCAGCTCCGCACACCGCCGGTTCAAGAGGCTGGTGGCCGTGAAGCGCTCGACAAGGTGCTCGACCGGATGCCTCAGAGTTTCAAGGAAGCGATCGAGGCCGGCAGAGCGAAGCGGGCGCGATTGGCGGCCGAGGAAGCCAAGGCGGTTCCCGGCCAGGCGCCGGGATTCACGTCGGCCGGCGAAGCGGCTCGGGGAATGGCGCGATGACGGCAATTCGCAACGCCACCGACATCGCGACCGGCGTCATGCTTACGCTTTGGGAGGACTACCACCAGAATTGCTACCTCGACGCTTGGGGCGCGGTGGAGCTGGAACGATGGCGAACCGGCGACCCTTCGGCCCGGCCGAGGGAAATGGAGTTCGGCAACGGTGGCGGCCGCAGCCTATCAGGCGGCATGGGGATATTGGAGCTGCATGCCGACGTAAGCCGCGTTCTGCCGGCAATCGAGCGCAAAGCCGTTCTGGCGACGAAGCTCCTCCAGTTTCGTCATTGCGTCGACATCGAGACGACGCACATCCTGTTCACGTTCGAGGACGGCACGACGGCGCTTCTGACCAGGTACGAAGCCGAGAAGGCGCCGCCTCAGAAAGCCTGCAAAGACATTTCGGCGATCACGGCCAGGCCACAACGGCCGTGGACCGAGTTCGAGCCGATGGTGCCTCTTTTGGGGATGCTTGCAAGCTGGGCCGACGTGCTGGAATTGGAGTACTTCGCAGTGCGTGAGCGCATTGGCCACGAGCTGGGGCTGAGCAAGATGGCGAGCGAATGCGTGAGGGATGGACGGCAGTTGCCGGCGGTTCTCGATCAGCGTTCACTTTTGAGCCGCGCGAAAAAAATTGAAAAATCTCGCACCGTTTTGGCCTCGGGTCGCGTATGATACGGGCATAGGCGCCTTTCCTACGTCCGAAATTCGGACAGGAAGGGCTTTTTTGTTGCGCGGATCTACGCGCCTTCAGTTTGCCCGGTTCCGCGAAAGACGCTCTTCCCGCGGCGATCCCCTCTCTGGTCGGGTCTCGAAATGGTTCCCCTGCGGGTCTGGGGGCCATGCCGGGCAAAGTGATTTCACCGATCGACTTCGACCCGATTTAGATTTCAGCAGGCTATGACAAGCGGCGACGGAGCCCTTCAATGGGGCGACGGCGGCGACTCTCCATAGCAGCGACACGAGTTCGAGCGGAAACGCGAGAGCAAGCGAGAAAGCGATCACTCACTCCTAGGGCTCGGCATCGACTGCCGGGCCCCCTCCATTCGAGGCGCCATGAAACTTGAGAAGGTTGAACGGATTGTGATTCACACGGCCGCAGCGGCCAATAAGCTCGGGATCCCGGTGGATCAGAGCGCGGCGACGATCCGCGATTATCACGTCCGGACGAAGGGCTGGAGCGATATTGGCTACCACTACGTGATCCGGATGAACGGCCGCATTGAAGCGGGCCGACCGGAGGGACTGGTGGGCGCACACGTGGAGGGATTCAATAGCCATTCGCTGGGAATCTGTCTCGCCGGCCACGGCGACAAGCGCGATTTTACAGCCGCCCAGAAAGAGAGCCTGGCCGCTTTTGTGGTCCAGCTTTTGGAGAAGTACTCGCTGACGGAGGCGTTCAAAGCGAATCCGATGCGCGTCCTTGGCCACCGCGAGTGCTACCAACTCCCAGGCGTGACGAATACGGGCAAGAGCTGCCCTGGGACGAAAGTCGACATGACGGCGATTCGTCTCAGCATTTTGGCCTTGCTTAAAGACAATGGGCGCGCTTAACATGAGACTCCTCGACGCAATCGGTTCGATTTCGAAGCTTTTTGCGGAGGCTTCGCTTACGAAGATCGTCGCCGGCTTTCTTGGCGCCGCGATTGGGTACGTCTTGCCTACACAGGCCGTCGTGAACACCCTCGTCGGCGCGGTGAGCCTCATCGCTTTCGACACGGTGACCGGCATTGCCGCGAGTCTCACGCACGGCGATCCTTTGCAGTCAAAGCGATTCGTTCGACTTTTGTCTAAGTGCCTCGGATACTTCTCGGTCCTGGCGGCCGTTTCGATCACGAGCGCGCACATCCCGGTTTTGATCCCTCATCGCGAGGTGATGATCAGCGGCTTTCTCTACGCGATCATGGCCACCGAAGGGATTTCGATTCTTGAGAACGCGGACCGCCTGGGCGTGAAGCTACCCCCGATTTTAAAGGGCTGGCTCCGAGGTCTCAAAGACGCGGTGGAGGGTGAGTCCCTGCCACCAAAGGAAGGTAACGATGAAGAAAGCGCTTAGCATGCTTCTCGCCGTCGGCTGCATTGCAGCCATGAGCCTCTCGGCGTTCGCCAGCGGCGCGCCTCCGGGCAAGTATGCGATCGACGTGGCCGCTCCGGGCGCTTCGGCGGGATACATCGCTCACATCGACTTCGACACGGGCGCGGCGACGCGCTGCGCGCTTGTCTCGATGGCTCCCCTGCGCAACATGCGTCTGGGCCCGCTTTACGTGGGCGACGTGGACGTTTCGCTGGTCGTGACCCTCGATCGCGGGACGAATCTGGGTGTGGGGTTCGGGAAGAGCGGCTACCTGGCCGACCGGGCTTCATGGACGGCGGGCATTAGCGTTTTGGACCATGGCGAGAATCAAGTGAAACTGAGTTTCGGCGGGTTTGTCGGCGTCTCCTGGAGCCTTTAGTTTTGACGTGAAGGAAGAGAAGGCCCTTACTCCTCGGCAGGTTCGGTTTGTCGAGGAGTACATGACAGATTTCAACGCAACCCAGGCGGCGATCCGTGCGGGTTACGGCAAGAAGAACGCGGCCTCGGTCGCTAGCCGTTTGTTGAGAAATGTCAATGTTTCACGCGCGGTCGCGCAAAGGATTCAAGAGCGGCGCGAGCGGATCCAGCTCGACGAAGATTGGGTCTTGCGCCGGCTGGTCGAAGTTTCGGAGCGTTGTTTGCGCCCGGAACGCAAGATGGAGTGGGATCCGGAGGAGAAGATGCTGGTACCGGCGTTCGACGAAGAAACGGGCCGGCCTATCTTCGAGTTCGACAGCGCGGGGGCGAATCGCTCGCTGCAGCTGGTGGGCCTTCATATCGGCATGTGGCCAAAGAAAACGGAGCATGCCGTCGACGTGAAAGTGACGGAGGTCCAAATTGACATCTAAGATCGTTCAGATCGTGACGGTTCTCGGCCAGACGCCAGACGGCGCTCCGACCGTAAGTTTTCAGGCGATGGAAATGACCCTCGACAAGGATGGGAAGATCATCGCTCGCAAGCCGCTCGCTGGCGAACTCGCCCCGCGGCTTCTGCATAAAGCGCTCGGCGTCGTGCTCGACGAAGCGCTCCCGGCCGCGCCGAATTCGAATCTGGTGATTGCGACCAGCGGCGCGTTTAATTAGGTTTGCGCCAGGGCCAAGCCTGCCTTTCTCCAGGTTGAGACGGGCGTGGTTCAGCGAGGCGTAAAAGTCCACTCAGGAGAAAAGACATGCCATCCAATTCAGGTGGTGGGAACGTTCTAACGGCCAAGGGTGGCCGGTACGGAGGCAAAGGCGATCCGCTGGAGTTTCTCCGTGTCGGCGATCACGCGCCGAAGGGATGCACTCCACTCTCATGGCTTCCAGCGTTCAATCGCTGGGGCGAGATCAACGACGGCGAGCGATATATCGATCTGCTCTCCATTCTCTCGGAAACGGACCCGCGC
>JAKALI010000018.1 GCA_021813195.1 Pseudomonadota bacterium | reverse complement strand
GAGGTTTCCTCAACCGACAGAGCTTCGCGGCCCTGCAGGGGCAATTTCCGAACGAACCCTGGCCCGGCTCCCTCGAACATTGGGCTGAGTTCGAGGCTGCCAATCCGAGCCATTTCGCAGGCATGTATTTTTTCTGGTGTGATCGGTTGTGAGGCCTCAAGGCCATTTGACCACGGGTGGCATCGAGGACAGAATGCTCTCGACGTTGCCGCCCGTCTTCAAGCCGAACATCGTCCCGCGATCATAAAGCAAATTGTATTCAACATAGCGCCCGCGCCGAATGAGTTGCTCCTCGCGATCCGCTGGCGTCCATGGGGTCGTCCAATTGCCGCGCACGAGCATGGGATAGACCTTTAGAAACGCGCGGCCGACATCCTGCGTGAATGCGAATGCGGCATCCCAGCCGCCGTCCTCCTCGGATGGCGTGAGATAGTCATAAAAGATGCCGCCGATGCCGCGCATCTCCTTGCGATGGGGAAGATAGAAATACTCATCGCACCATTCCTTGAAGCGCTTGTAGTCAGCAACCTTATGCCCTTCGCACGCCTCCATCATCGCCGCATGAAACGCGACACTATCGGCATCTGTTTGCGTGCGCCGGCGCATGAGCACGGGTGTCAAATCTGCGCCGCCACCGAACCACCACTTCGACGTGACAACCATGCGCGTGTTCATATGCACGGCAGGAACGTGCGGGTTGTGCATGTGCGCAATGAGCGAGATACCCGAAGCCCAGAAGCGGGGATCGTCCTCGGCCCCCGGGATCTGCTTGCGAAACTCCGGAGCAAACTCGCCATAGACAGTCGAGGTATGCACGCCCACCTTCTCAAATACGCGCCCATGCATCAACGACATGACACCCCCGCCCAAATCGGCGTTCGGATCGTCGCCGGCATGGTCGGCGCGTCTCCAGGCAGTGCGCGCAAAACGGCCGGGCGGCAATTCGGAGGTCTGAGTTCCCGCTGGCAGCTCGTCCTCGAGCGTCTCGAATGCGCGACAAATGTCGTCGCGCAGGCTTTGAAACCAAGCTTCTGCCGTTTTTTTCTCATGTTCGAGGGACGACGTACGAGGAGGGGACATCGGGTGTTGACCTTGCGCATGCATTTGTGGGCTTGAGCCTCATCGGCTATGCCTGCGCTTTGACCACGCAGGGCGCCACTCCGGCAAGCGGGAAGCGTCACATTTCGTTAGAGACGGATGATGGGCCGCAGCGCGGGCGGAAGCGAGCATGATCACGACGTTGTTCAGATGGCTGGAAGGTTTGCGGGCGCCATTTCCCGACGGCGCACCGCACATGCCACCTGAGAAGTTCTGGCCCTTCGTCTCCCATTACACGCGAACCTTCTGGCCGCTGCTGGCGGCTGCTTCCGGACTTGCCGCTACGGTGGCACTGATCGAAGTCACGCTGTTTACCTATCTGGGACAACTCGTCGATTGGCTGGCCGCGGCCGACCGGGCCACGTTCTGGGATACGCACGGGCCGTTCCTGGTGGCCATGGCAGCTCTCGTTCTCGTCGTCCTGCCGATCCTGAAGCTGCTCTATGAGGCCGTCGTGCATCAGGGCCTCATGGGCAATTTCGCCATGCGCACCCGCTGGGAGGCACACCGGTGGGTGCTGCGCCAGTCATTGGCCTACTTCCAAAACGATTTCGCCGGCCGAATCTCGGCAAAGGTTTTGCAAACCGCCATTGCCGTGCGCGACGTCGTGATGACAATGGCTGAGGTTCTGGTCTATGTGTCCGTCTATTTCTTAGGTGCCGTGATCGCTTTTGCCGCCACGGACTTGCGGTTGTCCGCGCCGATGCTGCTGTGGCTGGCGGGCTATCTAACGGCGATGTGGTATTTCGTGCCCAAGCTCGGCCGAGTCTCCGCTGAACAGGCCGACGCGCGCGCCTTGATGACCGGTCGCATTGTCGACAGCTACACCAACATTGCAACCGTCAAGATGTTTGCGCATGCCGAGCGTGAGGATGCTTACGCGCGAGAGAGCATGGAGACGTTTCTGGAGACCGTCTATCGCCAGATGCGCCTTGTGACCTGGCTGACATTCTCCCTCAACATGCTCAACGCCGGACTGTTGTTCTCGGTGGCCGCGCTCTCGATCTGGTTGTGGTCGATCGAGGCTGTGACCACGGGAGCCATCGCGTTCACTGTTGCGCTGGTCATGAGACTGCAGGGCATGGCGCACTGGATCTTGTGGGAAGTCGCGGGGCTGTTCGAAAACATCGGCGTCGTGCGCGACGGCATCTCGGGATTGGCGCGTGAGCGCGACGTCGAGGATGCAGCGGATGCGGTGGCCCTCAGTGTGCCAAGAGGGGAGATTCGATATGAGGGTATCCGGTTCGATTATGGCCGCACGACACCACCCTCGCGCGCATTCGGCCGCACGGGCGCAGTGATCGACAATCTTTCGCTGACGATTGCTCCGGGCGAGAAAGTCGGGCTCGTTGGACGCTCGGGTGCCGGCAAATCCACGCTGGTCGGTGTGCTGCTGCGCTTTTATGATCTGGAGGCCGGCCGCATCCTCATTGATGGACAGGACATCGCCGGCGTCACGCAAGACAGCTTGCGCGCGCACATCGGCATGGTGACGCAAGATACGTCTCTGCTCCACCGTTCGGTGCTCGAGAATATCGTCTATGGGCGCCCAGACGCGACGCTTGAAGATGCCGTAGCGGCCGCCAAGCGCGCCCATGCACACGAGTTCATCGAAGGGCTCGCCGATCAGGCTGGCCGCAGAGGCTATGCGGCCCATGTCGGCGAACGGGGAGTGAAGCTGTCGGGGGGCCAACGACAGCGTATCGCGATCGCCCGAGTTTTGTTGAAGAATGCTCCGATCCTGATCTTGGATGAGGCCACCAGCGCCCTCGACAGTGAAGTCGAGGCGGCGATCCAAGAGAGTCTCCTGGAGCTGATGGATGGCAAAACCGTGATAGCCATTGCACATCGCCTGTCGACGATCGCAGCCATGGATCGTTTGGTGGTGATGGACCAAGGTCGGATCGTTGAGCAGGGTACGCACGCCGAGCTCATTGCGCGCGGTGGTTTGTATGCCGACCTCTGGCATCGCCAATCGGGCGGCTTTCTCGCCAAGGAAGCCGCGGAATGAAAGGCCCTTCGGCAAAACCCGAGGGGCGCGACACGCCGTCGTGCAAAAAGGAAAGCGCCCAACTTCGGGGGGTGAAGCTGGGCGCTTGGCGCTCTCGCGCACGGCACCGGGAGGGAAGCCAGTGCCCCAGGCGCATCGCGGGGTAGACGGGGGGGAGCTACCTCAAGAACAGGCGATGCAACCTGTCTAAAAAAGAGTTAAGCTCAATCTCCTCGCTTTCAATAGGGGGCGGACGCTTGATCACGAAAACGTGAACAAAAATAGCCAGGATATCCCAAGTCAAACTTGCCATGATACCAGAATGGCACACCAACACACGGGGCCGCGGTTGGCTGCCGGCCGCGCCGACACTGCCGCAAGCCGCTACTGCCGCAGAGGATTAGCCGTCACGGCCTTGATCTTGAACTGTTCCGCGTCGAGTTTCTCACCCTTGACCACACTGGTGATCTCGACCCTGGTATCGAGCCCCTGGGCGTCGGTGGTAACCCATTCCTTCAGCTCAAGTTCTGGCTTCGTGGCGAGAAACAACTTGATGCGCCCGGGCGTGTCGGGGCTTTTATCCTGCAGGCCCACAACGATCAAATCGTCCGCCTGTTGGACTTCCATGATCTTCGCGTCGCGAACAAGATCCACCTCTTTGCGCAGCAGCAGCCGGAAGGGGGTCTGATCGAGGGACACGCGATCCTCGTTGTTGAGATCATGATCCTGGATCGCCAGATATTGACCGTCTGAAATGATGATCTGCTTGGAGGGCGGAGAGTAGTCGAACCGGAATTTGCCCGGCCGCAACAGGGCAAACTTGCCCTTCATCTTCTTCTGATCGGCCGTCGTCTGGACAAAGGCACCCCTCAACGTCGTGAGATTATTGAAATAATTGCTAACCTGCCGCACTGTCTCCATCTGACCTTCGTCGAGCGTGATGCCCGCCGTTCCGGTTGGTGCAACCGCCGCGCTCCAACCTGAGCCTGCCGCAGCCCCGGCCGGATCGGCAGGAGCCGGCTCCCCCGCCATGGCGGGTTGGGCCAGTAGCACCCCTGCCGCGGCGAGGCCCGCTACAGTCAAGCGCGCTCGCACCCCGATCGAGAGCAGCCGCATCTCTGAATTCATTCTCTTTGTCCCCCGATTCGCCTCGTCCCGAGGCTCTTATCATGGACATGCGATTGTCGAAACAATACGACGAGAAGAGGGCTGGGCGCGGACAAATGCGCCGGGCCGGTTCGGGCCAGGCGCGCTCCACGCTGGCATCGAGCAAGCGCGGCGGACGTCACGCGGCAGTTCGCAAAACTTCGCGCCGACCGACCGCGTCGGCAGGGCTGATATAGCCCTCTCGCTCCATGCGCTCGATCAGATCAGCCGCCTTGTTGTAGCCGATCGAAAGCCGCCGCTGCAGGTAGCTGGTTGATGCTTTACGATCCTGCAGCACGATCTCAAGCGCACGCTCATAGAGATCATTGTCGCGATCGGACCGTGAGCTGGGCGTGGCGCCGACCGCACGGGCTTTGGCGTCGGGCTCGGTAACACCGGCGACGTAGCAGGGCTCGCCTTGCGCCGAAAGATGCGCGGCAACCGCTTCCACCTCCGCATCCGAAACGAATGCACCATGCACGCGCGTGAGCAGTCCGCCGCCGGAGGAGTAGAGCATATCGCCCTGGCCCAAGAGCTGCTCGGCACCCGGCTCGTTGAGAATAGTGCGGCTATCGATTCTCGAGGCCACCTTGAAGCTGATGCGCGAGGGGAAATTGGCTTTGATGGTGCCGGTCACGATATCCACAGACGGCCGCTGTGTCGCCATGATCAGATGGATGCCAGCGGCTCGTGCCATCTGGGCCAGTCGCTGCACCGCCTGCTCGATTTCCTTACCCGCAACCACCATGAGGTCAGCAAATTCATCGACAACGATCACAATGTAGGGCATCGGTACCGCGTCGATGGAGATCTGCTCGTAGCGGGGCCTTCCGGTCGCCGCATCGAAACCGGTCTGGACCGTGCGCACGATCGGTTCGCCTTCAGTCGCAGCAGCGTGCGCACGCGCATTGAAAGCTTCAATATTGCGCACCGATAACAGCGCCATGCGCTTATAGCGCTCCTCCATCTCGCGCACCGCCCACCCCAAGGCGGCAACCGCCTTGGCTGGGTCGGTGACGACCGGCGTCAACAGATGTGGAATGCCGTTGTAGACGGACAATTCCAGCATCTTGGGGTCAATCATGATGAAACGGCACTGCTCAGGCGGCAGCCGGTAAAGCAGCGACAAGATCATGGCGTTGACGCCGACGGACTTACCCGAGCCAGTGGTACCGGCCACGAGCAGATGTGGCATACGGGCGAGGTCGGTGACGATTGGCTCGCCACCAATCCCCCTCCCGAGGGCCAACGGCAGCACGGCCTTCGTGTCACGGAAGCTCGGTGATTCCAGCAGGTCGCGCAGGTAGACGCCTTCGCGACGCGGGTTGGGCAATTCAAAACCGATAACGTTGCGCCCCGGCACGACGGCAGCACGCACACTCGTCAGGCTCATCGAGCGGGCGATGTCTTCGGCCAGCGCTATGATCCGAGCGGCCTTGGTTCCGCGCACGGGCTCAAATTCGTAGAGCGTCACGACGGGGCCAGGAGAGATGTCGCGCAACTCGCCGCGCACGCCATAGTCGCCCAGAGCGGACATGAGCCGATTTGCCATGGCAGCCGCCGCGGGATCGACGCCTCCGCCGCGCGCTTTGTCGCCCGGTCCCCGATTAAGGATCGACAATGGCGGGCAAACCGTCACGCGTTTGGACTGGGTGGTCGGATCTCTTGCCACCTTGCCCGCCGGGGACCTGGCCGCCTGGGGGCTTTCGACGCCGGTCGGAGGCCGGGCCGTTTTGCTGGTGTGAGCGAACGGCGCAAAGCGCGCGGCGATGGAGGAACTCGATATGGCGAGCGCGTCCTCTTCCGAAATCTCGTCCGTGTCGGCATCTCGCGAGCCTGGCCGCAGATTGGCGAGGTCGTCGAAACGCGCCGCGAACTTGGCGGGAATGTCGAAGTCGGATGCATCCTCGACCTCATGCGCGGCCGCCGTGAGGTTGGAACGGCTTGCGGCGCTGCGATCACCCCGAGCCGTTGCAAGCGCTGGCGTGACGTCTGCGAGCGCCTCGGATGCGCGGACATCGGTCTCATGTTCTTCGCGGCCATCGCGGGTCCATGCTGATCGCAGGCGAGCAAACAGCGTGCGCGCGGACCCTGAGTCCTCAACGCCAGGATCATCGAAGCCGCCTAAATGGCCAGAATGCTGCGCGTTTTGCCCCTCGAATGTCGAGACATTTGCAGTGCCGCCGTGTCCAAGCGCGGCAGGCCAGTCACGCGACGTCTGTGCGGAGTTCGGCCGCATGGGGTCTGTCAGACCCGTGACGGGAATGCGCTCGGCCAACCGGCGCGCCTCATTTGCAAGGCTTTCATGCCACGAGGACGTGGCGCCGCGATGGGCGATCGCCCGGGTGGCCGATGTCGCCAGCGCGCGCGGGTCCTCGCCGAGACTGCGCAACACGAGCCACAGGCCCGCCGCACCGAGCACAGCACCGGCCACGATTGATGCGCGCTCCGGATTGAGAACAAAAATCAGACTGCGGGCCAGGTTGGCGATGAGATCGCCAAGGATTCCGCCATGGCCATGATGAAGCGGCCAGCCGGAGAGGACCGGCAGACATGAAAGAAAGCCCGCGACGGCCAGGATCGAGAGCGGAAACCAAGCGGCCTTCAAGCGGAAATAGGCGACGTGACCATGACGGATGAGATCAAGGGCCCACATCATCGGCGCCAACAGCACAACCAGAGCCGCGAGCCCCAGCATTTGGAGCAAAAGATCGGAGACGACTGCTCCGAACGGTCCGGCCATGTTGCCGGCACCTTGGCCCGTGGGATGGGTGAGGCTCGGATCGTTGACCGACCAGGTCGCAAGGCTCAGCCAGACGACGGTCACCAGAGCCAGGAGCGCGATCCCACCGGCACGCGACAGTAAGCCCAGCATGCGCGCCTCAAGGGGCTCAGGCAGCAGCCCGTCATAGCTGTCAATGGGGTGTCCGGAGGACATCGGCGCACACGTCTCTTACGCGAAACACTGAACGATGCGTTGGAGCGCCTCCTCGATAACGTCAGCTGGCTCAACAAGGGCAACACGGACGTAATTTGCGCCCGGATTGCGTCCCGCTATCCCGGGCTGGCCGAGGAAGGCACCCGGTAGCACCTTGACGCCGAAGGATTTCCACAAGGTTACCGCCGCGTTGGCGCCGCCGCCGAATTGGCTCATGTCGAGCCACAGACAGAACCCGCCCGACGGCCGCCGATAGCCCAAACGCCCCGTTAACAAACGGTCGGCGAGGTCGAACTTGGCGCGATAGGTCGCGCGGGCGGCCTCAACATGCGCTTCGTCCGACCAGGCGGCGACAGAGACGTGTTGCAACGTGCCCGACACCTGCGGGGCGCACATGTTGCGGATTTCAGCGTACGATGCGAGGAAAGCTGCGTCCCCCGCGCAAAATCCTGAGCGAAGGCCTGGCAGGCTTGAGCGCTTCGAGAGCGAATTGAACACGACGAGGTTCGCGAAGCGCTCGGCGGTTGCAGCGCCCACGCTCAAACCGCCCGGCGGCGGCGAGGCAGAGTAGATCTCCGAATAGCACTCATCAAGAAACAGCAGAAAATCGTAGCGCCGGGCAAGATCGAGAGCCGCCCGGATATAGCCGCGCGTTGCAACGGCCCCTTGTGGATTGGACGGCGAACATAAGAAGAGTGCGGCCGTGCGCTTCAGCAGGTCCTCCTGGGCGCCAAGCATCTCCAGATCGGGCAGAAATCCTGCCTCTGCCGTGGCATCCAAGAGGACGGCTTGCGCACCGGCCGCCAATGCGCCGGCGAGATAGGCTGAATAATAGGGATTACACATCAGAATGGCTGGTCGAGGCGCCATGGGCTTGCGCGCAACCGCCGGCAGACACGCATAATGCAAGCCTTCGCGCGACCCGTTGAGGACAAGGACCTCGCGCTCAGCATCGAGCGGGACATCAAGCTCGAAGCGCCGCATCGCCCAGTCCGCGATGGCGGTGCGCAACGCGGCGCTGCCGCGGATCGGGGGGTAGCGACCAAGTTCTGCTGTGGCCTGAGCGATCGCGCGCGCGAGAAAATCCGGCATGGTGCCGCGGGGCTCACCGATCGTGAGATCAATCGGACGCGCGTTTCCCGGCACAATTCCATCGAGAAGCTCGCGCAACTGCGTGAACGGGGAGCGGATGGCGCCTTGTGTCAACGCGGATACGCCGTAGAACGTGGCGTACGCGGCGGTATCTCCCGGGACAAAATCTTGCAATTTCGACATAGAGCACGCGTTTCCCGTCTCTCACACAGCGGCGAATCGCTTACCCTCGCCGTGCTCCGGTCTCAAGTCTCCGACGTCCACACGCACAGTTTTGGCACGGCTGGAAGCCAGCCCGCCGTACGGGTGGTTGACAGGCGCGAGGGGTAGACTGGTCTCAGGCAACACGGAACTGCGGCACTCGCAAGCAGCGCACTCGGGGGACCTAATGATTATTCGTCGCAGCATGCCAATCGTCCTGATCGGTTCTGCTCTCCTGGCATTCGTGGGCACTCTGGCTCCGACCGTCGGGAATGCCGCCAGCAAGGCACATGAAACGTTCCGCCCCGTCAGTGCGGAGGTGCGACGCGCCTGCGCCAACGACTACTTCCAGCATTGTTCTATGCACCCGGTCGGGACACCTGCCGTGCGGAAATGCATGCGGGCCGTCGGCCCGAGACTTTCAAAGGGCTGTATCGGCGCCCTCGTGGCCGCTGGCGAGGTCACGCCGGCAGATCGCAAGCGCTACAAATCGGCGAACACGAAGCATGCCAAGCGCTAGGGTTCACGTGACGGCTGGGCCAAGGCCGCTGGGCACGTGTCGAACGAGATGACGGTAGACTTCTGATCAGTTAGCCCGGCGACCGCGCGCTTCCCCATCGCGGTCGTAATGTGGCTGCTCATTACCATTGACGAAATCTTCGAGCAGATAAGCGACCCGCTGCCAATCATCGGCCGTATGCAGTGAGATCTTGCTCAGTGCGCTCTCGTGAACACGCAGGCGCTGCAACAAGCGCACCTCAGCCGTAGAAAGATTGCCCTGCGCTTCCTCCGACTCAAGATTCTCGATGCAGGTGTTGAGAATGTCCTGATACTGCCGCCCCTGCACGATCATGAGGGCTGGCATAAGGGCGGCCAATTCACTGTGCACAGTATCGACCGCCGCTCCACGATAACCCTCGAACTTCATAGCCTGTGCGGCCTGCTCCAAATCGGACAGCCGATCGGATAATTCCGTCTCAATGTGAGGGCCCAAGGCTTGATGCTGGCGGCACAGCCGTCGCACCTGTTCGGCCGCGACGCTCGCGGTCGCAAGCGCGTTGCTGCGCACCAAGTCGCCATAGATCGACGGGGCCATGCCGATAATCATCAACAATTGATCCCGCACCGCATTGAGTTCGGCCTTCGATGGTGGAGGCGGGGGGATCTCCACGGCTGAGGAACCCACAGCCGTCGATGCGGGCGGCGAACCGGCTGCAGGCGCAGCAGAGGCCTGGATCGGCGGCGGGCTTTGTTCGGGTGTCGTCCCCGCCTGGTGGGTCAGTTGAGGGCGAGCGGCGTCAAGCGCACGTGCTGACGAGCCTGACTTCGCCACATCGGCGGCATGATGATCCGCCGCCTCAAGACGGTACCCGAGCGGAGCCGCAGTGTAGAGCGCCCGGGCCCGCAGGATGGCCAGCGTTTTGTAGAGATCGCGATGGACGAAATAATGATTATCACTGCCCTCAGCGCGCTGCACGCGCTGATGAACAGAGCCCGCATTCAAAACATTGCGCACCGTCCTGCGATGTGCGTCATCTACCTCCGATAAGCGGACCTCGCCCGTAAAGCCATGCTTTTCGGTGATGGGATGGACATGAGACAACACGATATCGACGTTGTGGGCGATGTCCGGCAACAGCGATACGGCGATGATCTTTTCGAGTTCGGCTTGCGTTGCGTGATGCTCGCTCGACTCGAAGGCTTTTTTCGAGATCGTGGACAAGAATTCGAACAGTTCTGCGCGCACCAAGTAGCGGCCCTCGGCGTGGTCATATTCAACTGCATGGATGGTGGCGCCCGCATTCAGGACGGCCATGACGCGGCCTTGGGCGTGCGGATCGAGTCGTTCAGGCCGCACCTCCGCCATGAACCCAGACACATTCGAGATCGGGCGCATCGCCTGCAATGCAAGCCGCGCGTTCTCAAAGGTATCCGGCAACAGTGCGTTCTCAACAATCGCTTCCAGCTGCTGAGCCGAGCGCGCCTTGTAGCTGGGAACATCCGACAAGGGTGAGCGCACAGCGTTCGCGCCGAACAACCCAGACATGAAAATCAGACCGTCGATGGCGATCGCAATGGCCAGCGCCAGATAGGCCAGTCGGTTGCCGTCCTGGAAGGCATTCCACGTGACGACGAAGCGATGGGCTTTGTCGTCACGATTGAGCTCGACGAAGTTGATGCGCTGTCGCAACGTGTCGGTCTCCCGCGACGGCAGGCCGGAATCCGCAAGGCAGCGGCGCGCGAACCGGAACAGAGCATCGGTCGTCGTGTTGGCGGCGAGTTTGTCGCCGCCCACGCAATTTGCTGCAAAGAGCGCGGCACCCGCATTGAGAGCGAATAGCACCCCGGCCGACCCCTGCGCGCTCTTGGGATCGCAGGTCAAGCCGGCCACGCGGTCTTTCGTTGCTGGGGTCGATGTCATAGCATTGAGCAGTTGCGTACACTGCTCCTGCACCACCTTGAGCGTCTCGACGTCTGGTTTCTGGCGGAACGCAATCCGAGCGGACTCGAAAGCCGGCAGGACGCGAGCCGGGTCAACTTTCGGCAGATCATCGCCGCTGTTCGCGACAGTCGCGGCCGCGATGCGCTGCTGGGCCGTTTCGGCTTCGCCTTTGAGTTTTGCCAGTCCACCGTCGATCTCAGCGAGCTCGCGCTTGAGAAGATCGATCCGCTGGTTGGTCTCATCCAAGCGTTTTTGGGCATCTTTGACCCGTTGTTCGCCGATCTTGTAATAGTCCTGCAGCTTGGCGAGCTCGCTCATGCGCTGGCGATAAATCGGCCCGCGGCCTTCCCGCAACGTGCCTTCCACGCCCTTTTCCTCGGCCATCGCCTCGACGCGCTTGGCATCGACCTCCTTGGCGCGTTGGTCAAGATCACTCTTGCGAGATTGCAGGTCCGCCACCAAGCTGGGACGCTCGGCTTCCAGCCGCGAGAGTTCCTCGGTCAGGTTGGCTTTCTTCAGAACGAGACCCGATTGGCTGCTTTCGGCCGATGCGATGCGTTCCTGCTGAGCGGCGATCGCGCGCCGGCGCTCTTCCATGCGCTCCACGTAGTAGGCTTCGATCATGCTCTCGGCACCACGCGAGGCCGCAGCAAGCCGTTCCATGTCGGCGTCATAGGTCGCCCAACCCTCGCTGCGGAACAGCTCATCGGCGGCTGCGAGCCGCCGCGTCTCAATTGTCGCTCCGATGTCCGAGACGATGCCGGCCACTTGATTCTGGGCCCGCAATTCCGCCGCCCGCTCGCGCTCTGATTGGGGGAAAATGGCGCTGAACAGACTATCGAAGGAGAAGAACACCGACGTCGCCATACAGGCGAGAAACATCACCCACAGCACGGCGTTCTTCGCAATGACGCGAGAAGACTGGAGATAGGGTTTGACCACATCGCTCGCCGAGTAAAGCGCCACGAGCGCGGCAAGCAGTAAGCCCACCACGATGATCAACATGTGATCGCTCATGGCCAGGAGATCACTGCCGAAGGCTTGCCCGGGAGATGCGTGTGCGCCGATCGTGCGCTGGCCGGAGCCTTGCAGGATGAGGATAGATGCCGCCACGAATAGCATGACGCCGATCAGCCCACCGGCGGTCGCCTGCATACCTTTGCTCAGCGTGCCACGCGGCGCACCGGCCGGGCGCTGGCTCATACCTGTCGCGAAGCTCTCACCGATGATCCAAGCAATGATCAGCATCACGCCCTGAATGCCGAATGTGATCATCAGGGAGAGCACCGGCTCGCGCGTAAAATTGCGCATTCCGTCGAAGGTCGTCCAGCCGGATGCGATCGAAAGCACCAGACCAGTCGCAGCCAGCAGCCCAAGCCGCCAGTTGGACAGAAGCGTTTCCTCCATCGCGCGCCACATGCGCGGCGCGATCCGATAAAGACCCGCGAGCAGAAGCATGAAAACGACGGCGGCAAAGACGGTCCCGGCCAAACTCTGCAGCGCTGCGGGATCGTTCAACGCGGCCCATGATGTGGGATCGAGCGCGCTGCCATTGCCGCCTGCACCCGCCTGCCCGTGAAACTCTGCGGCCATGGTTCTTGCCCCTCAACTGCGCCTGCCTGGCCAGTCCCGCAGCGCGCTTACTCTTCCAACTCGTCGCCCACACTTCTCTGATCGGCCTACGCCGTGCGCGGTTCGGCATCCGCATCAGCATCGGCTAGAAGATTAAGACGGTCGCCGGCCCATCAATCCGTCGGATTCCCCGACAGGTCGGAGAAGCAAAATCCGGTCCGATTGGGGTCCAAATTGGGGCAAGGCGCCACCAATCACGAATTAAAGTTTGGAGAGCCTGCAACGCCCTCGCGTTCGCTGCGTTGCGGGATGGCGGCAGGCATCCTTTGGATCCAGCCATCCGAGGACTGGTCAAGCTCAGCAAAGGGCAATATTATAACCGTTACATTTCAACCCCAGTGATGCGGCAGTCCTCATGACATCCGCGAGCCCGTGGTCGACGCCATTGGCAAACCCCAAGCGGGCCCAGTAAGGTGCGTACGTTATGATCATCAACGAGGAGCGCCGGGACGAAATCATGGCCGAGGCACCCGAACAGTCTCCATTCCCGGTCTCCGACAAGCAGTCGGCCCGCAAGATTGCCCAGACGGTCGAACGCGCCGCCAAAGTCTTCGCAGACAAGAATTTGCGCTTCACGAAATTGCGGCAACAGGTGTTCGAGGAGATCGCAGCCACCCACGCCTCGATCGGGGCCTACGACATCCTTGCTAAGCTGGCTAAAAAGGGCACGCGCGTCGCGCCGATCTCGATCTATCGCGCGATCGATGCGCTCTTGGACGCCGGCGTCATCCATCGGCTCGAGAGCAAGAATGCATTTTTTGCCTGCCGTCGCACCGACCACACGACTAAGGGGCGTCGCCCCATCTTCCTGTCATGTGAAAAGTGCGGTGCTGTCGGCGAGGTCGACGGCCAGCATATTTTCGACCAAATCGGAGAAGCCGCACGCAGCGCGAAGTTCATCCCCCGCGTCAAGTTCGTCGAGGTCTCGGGATTGTGCCCGCGATGCGCGGGAAAAAATGCTTAGTCCTGGGCGATCCCGACTTGTCGATCGAAAACGTCATAGCGGCCGTGCGGAAGACCATCCTGTGTTGCGGAGTTTTTGATCCATGCGTGCCACGTCAAAGGCGTCTGAACGGCACGAGATCAGGCCGGCGCAAAATGCCACGCTGACGATGTTCGATCCCGGGCCAGCACAAGCGGGATGCTGCCCCGATCATGGCTATTCGGCAGCTCCCCTTGACAAAAAGGCCCTGATCAGCGCGCGAGCCCTTTGCCTCCACCGTTCGGGGAAGATCATTCTCGATCATGTCGATATCGATCTCGATCGCGGTGAAATCGTAACCCTGATTGGTCCCAACGGCTCGGGCAAGACGACCCTCGTGCGCCTGCTGCTCGGTCTTGAAGCGCCCACCAGCGGCACGATCTACCGCAGGGCCGGACTGAAGAGCGGCTATGTGCCCCAGCGTTTCGATATCGATCGCGCCCTGCCGATGACGGTCGAACGCTTTCTCTCTCTCGGCCAGGATGTTCCACGTAACGAACGGTCCAAGCGCATCATGGCCGCACTCGAGGAGGTGGGCGCGGTGCGCTGCGCGCCGCAGCAATTGGGCGAGTTATCGGGCGGCGAACTCCAGCGGGTTCTGCTCGCCCGCGCTCTGCTCGCCTCTCCCGATCTGCTTGTACTCGATGAGCCCGCGCGCGGCGTGGACGTGTCCGGGGAAGCCGATCTGTATCGCCTGATCTCGGACTTGCGGGACCGCCGCGGCATCGGTGTGCTGCTGATCTCCCACGACCTCAATGTCGTGATGGCCTCCAGTGACCGTGTCCTCTGTCTCAATCGTCACATCTGCTGTTCAGGTATCCCGGAGGCCGTCTCGCAACATCCAGAATATCTGCGCCTGTTCGGTCCCGACATCGGGCGTGCACTCGCCATTTACCGCCATCATCACGACCACAGTCATGCACTCGATGGTTCGGCTGAGACCGACCGCAATGCACACGCCCCACAGGATCGGGACCCAGCGTCGTGATTGAACCATTCTTGTTGCGCGCCTTGGCCGCAGGATTCGGCCTTGCCATCGTGGCAGCCCCACTCGGCGCTGTGCTGGTGTGGAGCCGCATGGCCTACTTCGGCGAAACTGTCGCGCAGGCGAGCCTCGTCGGTGTCGCGCTCGGGCTGATGCTGCACGTCGATGTGACAGCGAGCATCATGTTGACGACACTTGCGATTGCCGCCCTGCTCATCTTGCTTGGTCGACAAAAGATCGTCCCACTCGATGCGATCTTGGGACTGACCCATCACGGCACGCTCGCTTTGGGCGTTGTGACAGCCGCCCTTCTTGCCGGACCATCGGTCGATCTCATGGGGTATCTGTTCGGCGATGTCTTCGCCGTGACGGCAACCGATCTCATCTGGATCTATGGCGGTGGCGCGTTCGTGCTCGTGGCGATGGCCGTCCTGTGGCAACCGCTCTTGCGGCTGGCCGTACACGAGGAACTGGCGATGGCCGAAGGCGTGCCGCGCGGGCAAGTTCGGGCTGCCTTTATCATCCTGCTTGCCCTCACGATCGCGATTGCAATCAAGATCGTCGGAATTTTGCTCGCGATTGCCTTCCTCATCGTGCCCGTGGTTGCCGCACGCCCCCTGTCCCGCACACCCGAACAGCTCGTGACGATTGCTGCCTTGACAGGTACCGCCAGCGTCGCTGGTGGCCTCACATTGTCCAGCAGCCTCGATGCGCCAGGCGGCCCTGCCATCGTTTTGTGCATGGCGATCCTGGCGGGGCTGTCCCTGCTCCTCACCGCGCGACGCTAACGGTTGGCATTGCGGGCGCTGGTCCGAGAGCGGCTGTTAGGGTAGACACATGGGATGGATGCCTGAGGCGCAATGCGAGATCGCGCAGGACATCGCACATGAATCCGACCATGAGGCAGCGCCGTGATTAAATCTCGCCACCAAACCATCGCCGTGGACGTCGGCGGCGTCAAAGTCGGCGGCGGACATCCGGTCGTCGTGCAATCCATGACGAATACGGATACTGCCGATATCTCCGCCACCGTCGCTCAGGTTGCTGCCCTGGCGCGGGCGGGCTCGGAAATCGTGCGCATCACCGTCGACCGCGACGAGGCCGCCAAGGCCGTGCCCTATATTAAGGACCAGCTCTTGAAGCGCGGTGTAAAGGTGCCGCTCGTCGGCGACTTCCATTATATCGGCCACAAGCTCCTAGCCGAGAACCCGGCCTGCGCCGAGGCTCTCGATAAATACCGAATCAATCCGGGTAATGTCGGCTTCAAGGACAAGCGGGACCGTCAGTTCTCCGCCATCATCGAGCTCGCGCTGCGTTATGCCAAGCCGGTCCGCATCGGCGTTAACTGGGGCTCCCTCGATCAGGAGCTGTTGACCTCGCTGATGGATGAAAACGCCCGTTCGCCCTCACCCCAAGATGCGCGTCAAGTCATGCGTGAGGCGATGGTACAATCGGGACTCTTGTCCGCAGCGCGGGCGGAGGAACTGGGTCTCGGTGCGGATCGGATCATCATCTCCGCCAAGGTTTCGGCCGTGCAGGACCTCGTTGCCTGCTACCGTATGCTTGCTGAGCGTTCGCGCTACGCGCTGCATGTGGGGCTCACCGAAGCCGGCATGGGCTCGAAGGGCATCGTTGCGTCTTCGGCAGCCATTGGCATTCTCCTCCAAGAGGGCATTGGCGACACGATCCGGTTTTCGCTCACGCCCGAGCCCGGCGGAGACCGCACCCTGGAGGTCCAGGCGGCACAAGAACTACTGCAAACCATGGGCCTTCGGTCATTCGTTCCGGTGGTGGCGGCTTGCCCCGGCTGCGGACGCACGACCTCGACCGTTTTCCAGGAACTGGCGCGCGACGTGCAAACGATGATCCGCGAGCGCATGCCCGAATGGAAGACGCGGTATCCCGGGGTTGAGTCGTTGAACCTCGCCGTCATGGGCTGCATCGTCAACGGACCTGGAGAATCGAAGCACGCGGACATCGGCATTTCGCTCCCCGGGACTGGCGAAAGCCCGGCAGCTCCCATCTTCATCGACGGCGAAAAAGCAATGACATTACGCGGTCCGCACATAGCCGAAGAGTTCAAGGCAATCGTTGAAGAATATATTGAGGCCCGCTTCGCCCGTGGCCTGCCAAAGGGACAGCGTGTCGCGGCCCGCGCGCGCATCGCCGAGGGAGCGTGAGGCGCGGCGCGTGCTCAGCGAGCCGTCGTTGCCGCCACGGACACCGGAAAGCGGGCCACCGGGTTTGCCGCCTGCGTCTCCAGCGCAAGTAGCTCGGTGGGAAACGGCATGCTGGTCGATCGCAGCGCGCGGCCGAGCAGCGTCGCACTGGGATGGATCGAAAGAACATGATGATAAACGTCGCCCTCGATGAAGGCGTGATCGAGAAGATGTACGATGCCCGCGTGAACCGTGCCGACGATTTGCCCGTCGACATAAAGCTCGCGCGTGGTGACGTTGCCGAGGACATACCCGTCGCGGCCGATGTCGAGACGGGAGCACAGAATGTCACCTTCAAACCAGGTATCAAGTTCGACATGGCCTGCGGCGATGAACGAACCGCGCAGGACGCTCGTGGTTGCAATTTTGAGCATGGATGACACGCAATACTTTTCAGGGTCTGCCCACCCGTACCGAGAAGACGGGAGATCCGTGTTGGAATTTTGGCGAGGCGGTGCACAAACTCGTTGTGCTCGAATTGATGATCTGCCCGATGAGAGCGCGTCAGCGCCGCCCAAATAGCCGTTCAATATCGCTCAATTTCAACTCGATGTACGTTGGCCGACCATGATTGCATTGGCCGGAATAGGGTGTGGCTTCCATCGCGCGCAGTAGCGCGTTCATTTCTTCACCCGTCAAGCGTCGTCCAGCGCGCACGCTACCGTGACACGCCATGCGCGAGCACACGGCTTCAAGCCGCTCGCGCAGCGCAAATCCCTGCTCGTGCGCCACAATCTCCGCCGCCAAATCTTTGATGAGCCCCTTGACGTTCGTTTCGCCGAGTATGGCCGGCACCTCGCGTACGACGACGGCGCCAACCCCAAACGGCTCGACGACGAGGCCGAGCTCGGAAAGTTCCGGTTCCCGGGCGCAGATTGCGGCCGCCTCGTCCTCGGCCAGTTCGACGATGACGGGAATGAGGAGCGACTGGGTTGCCACGCCACTGGTGTCGAGCATGCGTTTCATGCGCTCGTAGACGAGACGCTCGTGGGCCGCGTGCTGGTCGACGATAATGACAGAGGAGCGTGTCTGAGCGACAATATACGTCTCATGCAGTTGGGCCCGCGCGGCGCCCAATGGCCGATCGAGCAGATCTTCGCGCACCGGTTCGGCATGAGGGCGCACATCTGCGGACGGGGCGTCGAGAATAGCGAACGGCGCCTGCATGGCCTCGGCGAAACCACTCGGCATCGACCGCGCGGGTGGCCTGAATTGTACTCGCGATGAGGCGTACGCTTCATGCTCACCCGAGCGAGCCAAAGCCTCAAGGGTCGCAAAGCCTCCGTGGACGCTCGCGCGGTGCCCCGCCGCTTCCAGCGCCTGCCGGATCGCGACAATCATCAGCGTGCGCACAGCACCCGCATCGCGAAATCGAACTTCGGCTTTGGTGGGATGTACGTTGACGTCGACGGCCCGAGGATCGATTGCGACGAACAGGGCCACCAGCGGCTGGCGACCTCGCGGAACCAGATCGCCATAGCCCGCCTTCAGGGCACCAATCAAAACTTTGTCGCGCACGGGCCGGCCATTGACGAACAAAAACTGCTGACCCGCATCGGCGCGATGCAGCGTCGGCAGCCCGACGAAGCCGGATATTCGGATACCATCGCGTTCGGCGGCAATGGGCACGGCGTCGGCCAAAAATTCCCGACCCATGATCGCGCCGAGACGACGCAACAACCCATCCCGATCGGGTGTGCATGGAGAAAGCTCAAGCCCGCTACGCTCGCCCGTCGCGAGCACGAAGCCAATGGCCGGGTGCGCCATGGCGAGCCGCTTCACCATCTCGGTGATAGCCATGTTCTCCGCGCGCTCGGATTTCATGAACTTGAGGCGCGCGGGCGTTGCAGAGAATAACTCGCGCACCTCGACGCGCGTTCCTGCATTGAGCGCCGCGGGCCGCAGGGGCTGTTTTTGCCCCCGCGCGATTACAATCTCAAATCCTTCGCGCGCATGCCAAGGCCGCGAGGCGATGGCCAGATGCGCGATCGACCCTATGGAGGGGAGCGCTTCGCCTCGGAAGCCGAGTGTCTGGATCAGTTCCAGATCGTCCTCGGCGAGTTTCGACGTCGCATGGCGCTCCACCGCGAGGTTGAGGTCCTCAGGCGGCATGCCGTGGCCGTCATCGGTGACGCGGATGAGCGACAGTCCGCCACCCGCCGTGACGATTTCGATGTCCGCAGCGCCGGCATCGATCGCGTTCTCGACCAATTCCTTGACGACACTGGCCGGCCGCTCGATCACCTCGCCAGCGGCGATGCGGTTGACAGTCTCCGGCGAAAGCTGACGGATGGGCACGCTCGAAATCTCCTCAGACCTTCCCCCCTATCAAACGACAGCGCCAGCCGCCACTGTGCCAGGCAACGGCATCAACAGCCCAGTAAGGTCGAAAGCCCCGGCAAGGGGTCGTGCATTTATCGCGCCGCGCAAAGTCGGGCGCGCGTGAGGACCTTGGCCACTTCGACAGCTGGCTGATCGAAAGGATCGACCCCCATGAGGCGCCCGGCAATAATCGTCTCGAGCATGAGATGCATCAGCAGGGCGCCGATGGTGCGCTCGTCCAATCTTGCCAGGTCGAAAGTGCGCACGGGCCGGCCGGCCTCGATCAGCGCCTCGGCGACGGCGTGCGCCTGGGCATCAACGATGTCGCCGACACCGCGGCCGCCAATGAAGTCGATGCCCGCCGCACGGGCCAGCTCCGGATCGATTTGCATACCCTGTCCCCGACTGGCAATGCGCACCAAGGTCAACACGATGTCATTGGGGCCATCCATGAATCGTTGCAGCTGGCTGTGCTGATCGACGGGGCCCAGCGCTGGGATGGGAATCGTGCCCTTCCCGTGTTTGCCCAAACTTTCCGCCCACAGCTGCACGAACCAATCGCTGAGCTTACCGAGCCGGTCGTTGTAGGGCATCAGGCCAACGGCGCGGATGTTCCGGTGTTGCGCCAACGCGACCATCGCCGCAGCTCCCACTGCGGCAGGCACATCACGCGGGCTCGTTGCGCTCACGAGGTTTCTAATCACCTCGCCGGCCCCAGCGCGGATCGCGCGCGCATCGAGACCGCGGGCGATACCGGGCAACAGCCCCACGATCGTCAGACACGAGTATCGGCCACCGATGCCGGGCGGATGATCGAGCAACGGGATGCCATGAGCCTCAAAGAGCGCCCGCAATCCGTTCGAACGGCCCGTAACGGCTGGTTCTGTGATGCCGAGGAAGAGGTCCGCGAGACGCGCCTCAAGCCCTGCAGCCTTCACCGCCTGCAACGCTAGGATCGCCTGAGCCAGCGTTTCCGTCGTGCCGCCCGACTTGGAGGTGACGACG
>JAKALI010000467.1 GCA_021813195.1 Pseudomonadota bacterium | reverse complement strand
TCTGGTGCTCGATTTGCACGGCGCGTCCGTGTCGCGCAAGGAGGTGATGGCGCGGCTTGGGCACGCATTGCAGCGGATACGTAACGCGCCGCCCGCAGATGGTGCCGAAGCGGTCCACCGGGAATTCGAGGCTCGGCGCAGGCAGTTGAACGAGCATGCGCGCCGGGTGAACGAGCTTCGCCAACCTGCCGGACTATCCGTCAACCGGATGATTGGCAGGTTGCTGCGCCTAACGCCGGCCGCTAAATCGACGCTGAGACTTCGAGATGAGACGCTGGCCGCGCTCAAGGCCGAGCGTGCGGACGAGGTGAGGCAGTGCATCCTCGAGGGCGCTGCGAATCCAACTTTGCTCCTAGGCACAGACCCCTCGCCGTGGAACAACGCAAAGATCGCTGACGGCCGCCGTGCGCAGGAGGCGCTCGATCTGGCGATGAGAGTTTCGGCCGAGTTCTGGCCTCAGTTCGAGCGCCTTCTCGAACAGACAGTGCAAAGCCTTGGCGTGCAGTTGCCCGAAAGCTTGGATAAGACCGCTGCGTTCCTGGTTCTGCTGAGTGACGCGCGCGAGATTCGCGAACAGTACGGCGCTGACATCTTCTCGGCGCATCCTGGCACGCTGGCCCATGCGCTCGAGCCCGCGACCGGCGGGTGGCTCACGCGCGCGTGGGCGTTCGTCACCAACGCCCCATATCGCGACGCGTGCAGGCGCCTTATTGCGCTGCGGGCCGCGCCCGCACGCACCGCAACCTTGCGGGAGGAGGCGCTCGCCGCCGAGGACGTGCTCTGTCGCTGGGGCACACTCGGCGCAGCCTCGGCCGTGCCGGTCGAGGCAGACGGCGAAGCTGATCTCGCGGCTGCATTCGCTGCTTTGAGCGAGGCAACCAAGGCACTAGCCACGATCATCGAGGGCGGCCCGGTCGGGGGAATGCCACTCATGGCAACAGCGTCACGGCTACGGGCGCTGGCCGCCGACCAAAGAACGCCGTACCGGTTGCCGGGTGTCTACGCTGTCCGGTCGCGCCTTGGCGCGGCCGGTCTTGCCCGCTTCCTTGATGAACTTCGCGAGCAGAGCGTCGCTCCTGAACACTGGGCAGCCCGGTTCGAGTACGTGTGGCTTTACTCTACCCTCGAGCAGGTCCTGGCATCTGACCCTGGGCTCGCTTCATTCAACGGTCACACCCAAGAGCAGATCGTCGCCGAGTTCATCCGGCTCGATCGCGATCGGGTCCGCCTCGCTGCTGCCCGCGTGCGAAGACTCCACGCCGAGCGCGCGATCGAGGCGATGAATCGGCACTTCGATCAGGCGAACCTCGTACGGACTGAGGCGAGCAAGAAATCGCGGCACATTCCGGTCCGCGAACTGCTGGCTCGCGCACCTGACGTGCTGACGCGGATCGCCCCCTGTTGGGTCGCGAGCCCGCTCTCGGTCAGCCAGTTACTGGACGGCGACAGGCGGCATTTCGACATCGTCGTATTCGACGAGGCGAGCCAGATACTTCAGGAAGAGGCGATTCCTGCGCTTTACCGGGCAGAACAAGTGGTCGTAGCCGGTGACCGGCACCAACTTCCGCCCACAACGTTCTTCGCGACGGCTGTAGAAGGCGAGGACGATATCTCCGCGGAGGACGATGACACACGCGACGCGATGGCCACCGCAACAGCAGCAATTGGCGGTTTCGAGAGCCTACTTGGCACGCTGGAAGCCTTTCTGCCGAACTGGCTCCTTGAGTGGCATTACCGCAGCGAAGACGAGCGACTCATCACTTTCAGCAATACGCACATCTACACTGGACGGCTCGTGACCTTTCCCAGCGCTCGAGGCCACGAGGCGATCCGGCACATTCTCGTACCGCATGATCCTGCGCTGGGTGGCCAGGAGGAGAGCGCGTCACGCGAGGTCGAGGAGGTCGTGCGCCAAGTCTTGCTCCACGCGGAAACCCGGCCTCGCGAATCGCTCGGGGTTATCACCATGGGCATCAAGCATGCGAACCGCCTACAGGCGGCGCTGGATCGGGCCCTCGATCTTCGGCCAGAGCTCTCCGATTTCTTCTCGCTGGACCGGGAGGAACGCTTCTTCGTCAAGAACCTTGAGACTGTGCAGGGCGATGAGCGTGACGCCATCATCCTGTCCATTGGCTACGGCAAGGCCGCAAACGGCGATTTACCGCACCGCTTTGGCCCGCTCACCCAGGACGTCGGTTACCGTCGCCTGAACGTAGCCGTCACTCGAGCGAAGCGCCGGATGTGTGTCGTCAGTTCTTTCTCGCACGATGAGATCGACCTGAACCGCTCCGGGAGTCGAGGCGTGCAGCTACTCAAGGCGTATTTGGAGTACATGGCCAGTGGAGGCACCCGGCTTCCCGAAGGTGAACACGCCGGAGAAGTTGGTCTCAATCCGTTTGAGGCTGATGTCCGTGACGCACTGGAGGTTCTGGGTATCAGAACACGACCGCAGTTCGGCGCCTCCCGCTATCGCATCGATCTGGTCGCCATGCATCCCGACAAGCCAGGTCGACCGGTTCTCGCGATTGAATGCGATGGGGCGTCGTACCATTCGGGCGCCACCGCGCGGGACCGGGATCGCCTTCGGCAAGCCCATCTCCAGCGGCTAGGTTGGCGCTTCCACCGGATATGGTCGACGGACTGGTTCTACAGCCGAGAGCAAGAGACACGGCGGGCGATTTCTGCGTATGAGGAGGCGGTGCACAGGGCAAACCTACTGGATGCCAACGCCGCGCCATCGGCAAATCCTGGCAGCGTGGAGCCTGCGACTCACGTGCCGCAGCAGCCGATCGCGCGGCAGCGCGGGTTGCGGCCGCTCGTGCCGGTTCACGAAACGATCGACCAATACAGCGACCAGGAGCTTCTGAGGATCGCCGCGTGGATCGAATCCGACGGTTTGCTTCGCACCGACGAGGAGTTCATCCGCGACATCTTCGAGGTACTTCCGTTCCAACGCTTCGGTGGCCGGATCCGAGAGCGTCTCCTGCATGTGGCTCAAAGCGCACGCCGGAGGCAAAGGCGTGATTGACTCTCGCAATCTCTGTCGCTTCATCCAGACGGCGCCTAGATCAGGCCCTTAACATAGTCTCAAGTCGTCATTGATTCACGGTCGCAGGACATCTGGCCACCAACAACCCGAGCGCTCACGCCACCTTCGCGGCCCAGCGTGCAGACAAGGCTTCGCAAGCCAAAGCGACGACATGCGGGATGGGGCGACTGCCGGTGCGGTAATGAGCCATCGTTCGGCGACTGAGGCCGAGCGCATCGGCGGCAGTATTCAGCGACAGATCGTGCCGGGCCATCCACTCGGCAAAGCGCTCGGGGCCCCATTCGCCAGCCTGCTCCCGCGCCATCTCGTAGAGCTGGTCGGCGCCCATGTCCACGTCGCCCGGCCACTGCACGGCATGACCCCAGGCATCGACCCTGGCCCTGCGGAAATGCGCCGGGTCGCGCAGCGGCCCGTAGAGCTTGAAACGCCTGACCAGGCGCGACACGTCCACCGGCAGGGTCTCGCCGGTGCTCCAGGTGATGGTGAGCGTCAGCGGCGGCTGCGCCTTGACGGCACGGATCAGGGGCGGCTTGTTCATTGCACGATCTCCTTCCACTTTGCCAGCAGCATCGTCTGGTTCGCTTCGATCCAGGCCATGGCCGATGCGAGCCTGGCGGCCGGCCGTATCGTGCCCGACACTTTCAGCGACTCGATCTCGACCGTGCAGCGGCTGCCGTCGCGGAACCCCACGTGGACATGCGGCGGTCGATGATCACGCGGATAGATCGCGACATGACAATCGGCGAACTGCCTGAGCTTGGGCATGGCTGATCATGGTGCAAAAAGTTCACCAGGTCAACGAAGGCAGACAGCGTCAGGCGAAGCCAGGCCCGACGTGGACACGCACTTGTCCGGCCCCGCCTCAGCCCAATCCGCGCACCACCAACGCCACCATCCGCGCGATGTCGTCATCCATGGCGCGATCGCGTGGCATGAAGGCGACTTCGCGGCGAATGGCGTCCAGCGCGCGGGCGACGGCGGCGCCGGGGCGGAACTCGGGGGCCTCGGCCAGAGCCTGCATCAGCGCGCGGACTTCCTGCTCGAACGCTGCGTGTTGCGGGTGGCCGGCCTCGGGGGCGCCGCCGATCTTGGCGGCCAGCATGCGCCAGTCGCCACGGCGGGCCAGGCGGCGCGCGGCGTTGAGCATGTCGCGGCGGTAGTCCAGCGCCTGCGCGGCGGTGTACAGCTCCAGCGCCAGCACCTGCCCCAGTTGCTCGCACATCGCCAGCACGTGGCGGGCCTCGTTGGCGCCCATCGAGACGTGGTCCTCGGCGTTGGCGCTGGTCGGGATCGAATACACGCTGGCCGGATGCGCGCGGCTGGCGAGGTCGTTGACC
>JAKALI010000466.1 GCA_021813195.1 Pseudomonadota bacterium | reverse complement strand
GCATTATCCTGAACTCGCAAAGAAGGAGCCCGAGAGGCGCATCCCTCAAACGTGTTCGTCCTGTCATGACAGCCAGGACAAGGGGCGCGTCATGTCGGTGCAGTCGTTCGATAAGACGTGCAGCTCCTGCCATCTCAATCAGATCACCGGCAAAGAGCGGGCGAGTGGGCCTAAAGGCATCGCGCTCCTTTCAGTTCCAGGTTTAGACCTTGCAACGATCCGCGCAAAAAAAGCCCCGATCGGCGAATGGCCGGAGACATCCGAAGCCGCGCTCACCCCATTCATGCAGGTCATGATCGGACGTTCAGAGCGGGGCCGCGCCGTTCTGGCGGCCATTGAGCGGCTGAACCTGCAGGATCTCGCAGGCGCGAGCGAGGCGGACCTGAAGGCGGTGAGCGATCTTGTGTGGGAGATCAAAGATCTCTTCCATAAACTCGTGACCGCCAGAGCATCCGACGCCCTGGGCGATATTATCCCCAACAGCGGCGCCAAACCGAGCGCCAGTCTCGTCGCGGATCTGACCGCAGGCTTGCCGCGCGATGTCGTCGTAAGCGCCCTGCAACAGTGGCTGCCGGGATTGGCGGCCGAGATGGCTGCGCGTACCGGAACGCCTTTGCCCGTCGTGGCGAACCCGGATACCGCCCAAAGGGGGTCTGGTGATGGAGCCGCGGCATCAGACGCAGCCCCCTCCGATTTACCGCCCGGCACAAGCGCTACGACGCCGAATGACGGTGGAACATCTCTCGGCGGAGATGCTCTTGCGGAGGGGGCCAGCGATGCTGACAACAAACCGGCCCCGTCCGCCAAACTCGACCCACCAACGTGCTTGGTGAGCATTCTCGGGCAGTGTCTCGTCGTCAAAGAACCGACGTCGGAGACCGGCAAGATCACGCCGTCGGCCGAGGCATCGGATCGTCCCATCCCAAGCCCCAGTTCGAGCGGCGCGGCCTCAGTCGACATCGAGCCTTTGCCCGGCCGTATGAACGCCGGACTTCCGCCCACAGACGCGATGGAAAATCGCGCAGCGCGAGCGCCCCGCGAGTCGCTTCCCTGGCATCTCGCGGAAAGTCAACCTGCCAAGTCTGAAGTGCAGGACGCAGCGGACCCCAAGATCCAATCGCGATGGGAATTACCTGGCGGGACCCCGCGGGCCCTCAAGTCGCGCAACGCGCCAAAGGCGACGCCGAACGAAACTCCCGCTTCAAGCAATCCCGGAGCCCGCCGCGACGACGAAGCGCCACCCTCGGCCACGCCTGCCGAAGCCCCCCATGGCACGGGCAGCGCTGCGAGCGAGCCATCAACGGCCTCGACCTCCGATGAGGAGCCCAAAGCTGGCGAGAGCGATCCCAACCCAGGCACGACGAGCCAGCCGACAGCCGAGACAGCAGCTCCCGTCACGACAGGCGATCAATCCGATGATTTGCTGGTTCTGACTGCGGAGGAACTGCGTGACCTCAACGAGCGTCGGCGCCAGCACGGCAAAGCCGCGCGCGCGTCTGCGAGTTTGGGGGCACCGTCCGCGTCCCCGGCGGCGGCATCCGCGCCGTCCGTCCCGGTCATTACCATCGCGAGCGACGTTGACCCCGAGACTTGGGCCGAATTCGGCGGTTGGTATCAGCAGGACTTTGCAATTTTCTACCGGCCGGCAGGCCACAAAGACAGATTTTTGTACACCTGGCTGTATCTAAGTGGCCCTCAGGCGGGTAAGGACAACGCTCAAGCGCTGGCCGCCGTCTTTGAGCGGCTCACCGGCAAGGACGCGCAAGGCGCTTGCACAAAGTGCCACAGCGTGGACAACCTACCCGGCGCAGGAAAACTGGTGAACTTCGCACCCATGACAGGGGCTGATAAGCAGGGCCGCTTCACGCGCTTTCGCCACGACCCGCATTTCTCGATCCAAGGCGACCGAGGCTGCCTCACCTGTCATGAACTTGCGCGGGGCCGCGCATATCTCAAAAGTTACGAACACAACGACCCGATGCAGTTCGTGTCCGAATTTCCGGCGATCAAGAAGGAGCAGTGCCAGACCTGCCACACGGCTGGCCAAGCCCGTCAGGATTGCCTGACGTGCCATGCCTATCACGTCAACGGCGTCCAAGCTCCAATCACGAACACACGCCTTGCCCCCCCTTAGCGCATATGACATGCCCGAGGGCCCGGATGCGCCACGCGCAAACCTCACCGCGCTCCAATGGCACTCCGCATGAGCGATTTAACTGTTGTGTGGCGCCCCGTAGGGGACTCGAACCCCTGTTACCAACGTGAGAGGCTGGTGTCCTAGGCCACTAGACGAACGGGGCATCTGGTGCGAGGAGCGAGCTATATGGGCTGAAGCCCCTGTAATCAAGCGCCATCTGCGGCGCCTTGATGAGAAGTATGCCAGCCGCAGCCCGTTGGACCGGACCACCATTGGAAGCCCGCGAACAGAAGGATCAGCGATCCGTGCCGCAACGGACCAAAACCCGAGCCCGACACCCATCAGCGGGTTCGCGAATGCCTGCGGTGGCGACGGGGCAGATCGCTGCCACCTCCAACGTGCCGGAAGAGCAGGTGTCGCCCGCCGATCCATCGACACGGCGCACCCTGCTGGTGCCGGACAACATGGACGGCTCCCGCCTCGACCGCTGCCTCGCCGCTGTGCATCAGGAGCTGACGCGCACGCGCCTGCAGCATCTCATTCGTTCGGGCAACGTCAAAATCGACGACGTGATGTGCACCGATCCCGGCCAGCGCATCCGCAGCGGTCAGCATATCGCTGTCGACGTGCCGGAGCCGGAAGCGGCTGAGCCCGCGCCCGAAGACATTCCGCTCGCCGTCGTCTACGAGGACGCCCACCTCATCGTCATCGATAAGCCGGCGGGGCTCGTCGTTCATCCAGGAGCGGGCCATGGCTCAGGAACGCTCGTCAACGCGTTGATCGCCCACTGCGGCGCGAGCCTATCCGGGATTGGCGGCGTGAAGCGGCCGGGTATCGTTCACCGGCTCGACAAAGATACCTCCGGTCTGCTCGTCGTCGCCAAGACCGACGCCGCGCATCAGGGTCTCAGTGCACAATTTGCTGCCCACGGAAGCGACGGTCGTCTCCAGCGGACGTACCTGGCCCTGGTGTGGGGTGTACCAGGCCGCCCCGTCGGCGTCGTCGACCTGCCCTTGAAACGCGATGCCGCCAACCGCCTTAAATTTTCTCCAGCTCGGACAGGGAGTGGGCGCCACGCTGTGACGCATTATCGGGTCGCGGAGACGTACTCCGGACCGGACGGAGGGACCGTTGCGTCGCTATTGGCAATCACCCTCGAGACGGGACGCACACATCAGATCCGGGTCCACATGGCCAGCATCGGCCACCCGCTGCTGGGCGATGCGGTTTACGGCAAAGGCTTTCGCACGCGCGCGGCGCGCTTAAGCGCCCCCGCCCAGGGCGCCCTCGAGGCGCTCGGCCGACAGGCCCTTCACGCCGCAGAATTGGGCTTCGAACACCCGGCAAACGGGAGAAAATTGTTTTTTAAGTCCAAAGTTCCAGCCGATTTCCATCGCCTGCTCGCAGCGCTTCAAGCCGGATCTAAAAAACCAGACAGCGCAGTTTCCGATGCTTCGAAAGGAATTCGCAGAAATCAGCGAAAATCTGACCGATCCTGATAAGCTGGCGTTGGGATTGCCGCAACATCAACGGAAAAGTGAGGCCCCGTTAACGCCTGGCAGATTAGTGTCGGGCTCATCTCTTCAGCATGATGAGGAATGGTGCGATGAGTCTGCGGTTCAAGCTCCTTGCTGCCCTATACGTGGCCGTCGTCCTGATCAGCCTGGAAGGTAATTTCGGACTAACGGGCAGCGTGGTCGATATCTTTATCTGGCTTGGCGCGCTGCTCGCATTGAGCTTGATTGTCTTATGGCCGAACAGCTCACGCACGGACCGCGTCGACCGTGCCGTCGACGGCCGAAGCTGGGCCGACCGCATCGACATCGAACTGGCCGCGCGAGCCCACCAAAACAAAGATATCTAATCGACACTCGAATAACCGGCACGATGACACACGATTTGGGTCGGCCGCACGCCAGCAGCCGCTCTTGAGTTGGAAGCGTTGTGCGGTCAGGCCTAAAAAGCTTCGGGCGGGGTCACATCCCATCCGCGACGAAACGTCATGACTAGCGCAAATAGAGCGTCGCCAATTATCGGAAACCCCGCGAACAAGCGCTCAAATCTATTCGTCTGTCTACAAATCATCTCGCAGGTTAAATCGCCGTAACCACCTTCAGATTCGCACGAAAGTATCGCACTATGCGCGGCACGTGAACTTGTTGAGGATCGGCGGAGCAAGAAAGCTGCCGCGATCCTTCGAGAGGAACCCATGTCGGCGAAATCGCTCCCTGTTCCAGCCAGCGGCTCCCA
>JAKALI010000465.1 GCA_021813195.1 Pseudomonadota bacterium | reverse complement strand
AGTGATCGAGAGCGCAGGCAGCTCTCCGTGCTCCTTCAGCTGTCCTGGCGGCGTCCAAGCGCATGGCTATGTGTCGCTGGTCCGTGCCGGCCAGTACGAAGATGCATTCCGCCTGCACATGGAAGACGCGCCGCTTCCTGGCGTCTTGAGCCGCGCCTGTTACGCGCCGTGCGAGGAGCAGTGCACACGCGGAGAGGCCGAGGGCAAAATCGGAATCCGCGCCATCAAGCGCTTCATGGTGGACTACTACTATGACCGGCATCCGGAGCCGGAATATGGCGTGCCGGCCGAACGCAATGGGAAACGTGTCGCCATTGTCGGCTCGGGGCCGGCGGGGCTGGGCGCGGCCTATTTCCTGGCGCAACGTGGATACACGGTGACGATATTCGAAGCCGCTGCCGAGGTGGGCGGGATGTTGCGCTATGGCATTCCTCCCTATCGCCTGCCGCGCGCGGTGCTCGATCGCGACCTGCGTAACATCACGGCGCTCGGAGTCGAGATTAAGACGGGCGCGCCGGTCGCCAATGTCGCCGGCTTGAAGGCGCAAGGGTTTGACGCGGTGTTCGTCGCGGTCGGGACCATGAAAGCGCAGAAGCTTGACGTTCCGGGGACCGATCTCAATGGCGTGATCGATCCCATGAGCTTCCTGAAGGCGGCGACTTCGGGCAAGAGCGATCTCAACGGAAAACGCGTGGCCATCTTCGGCGGCGGCAATGTCGCCATGGATTCGGCACGCATGGCGCTGCGCTGCGGCGCCCAAGAAGTGTCAATTTATTACCGGCGCGGTCGGAGCGAAATGCCCGCGCACGGTTGGGAGGTTCAGGCGGCGCTCGAGGAGGGCGTTAAGCTGCACGAGTTGACGAATCCCACGCGGTTTGTGGGGCAGGGCGGCAAGCTGACCGCTGTCGAGGTGCAGGCGACCAAGCTCGGTGCGCCTGACGCCAGCGGTCGGCGCTCGCCGCAGCCCGTCGTCGGCTCGGAGCAGCAGCATGCGGCGGATTTGGCGATCCTGGCGATCGGCTTGCGGCCGAGCACCGATCCATTCGCCGGCGAGTTGGAACGCCGCCGCGATGAAACCCTGGTGGTCGATAACGAGACGCTCGCCACCTTGATCCCCGGCGTATTCGCCGGCGGAGACGCGGTGACCGGTCCATCGATGATCATTGCCGCGATCGGCCAGGGCAAGCGCGCCGCGTTCCATATCGACCGCTACCTGCGCGGGGAAGATGAACCGGCGGTGTTCGACGCCCGTCTGCCCATGGTCGAGCACGAGGAGGTCATGAACCGCGGCGCGGTCAGCGTGCGTGCTGCGGCGAAGATGCAGGAACTTCTGCCGCAAGCGCGGGCCCGCTCGACCGCCGAGATCGAGATGACGTTTGGCGAGGAAACGGCCCGCGCCGAAGCGGCCCGCTGCCTGGACTGCGGAATCTGTTCGCAATGCCATCAGTGCGCTACCACCTGCCCGGCCGATGCGATCCGGTTCGACATGAGGGCCGAGGAAACCACCGTGCGGGTGAGTTCGGCGCTGCTGGCCACCGGGTTCAAATTCTTCGATCCTAAGCGCAAGCCCCTCTACGGATTTGACCGCCACGCCAACGTGATCACGGCGATGCAGATGGACCGTCTGCTTGCACCGACGCGTCCGTACAATTCCGTGCTGCGACCATCGGACGGCAAGGCGCCAAGCAGCATCGCCTACGTTATGTGCACCGGTTCGCGCGATTGCACGGTGGACAACCGTCTCTGCTCACGCGTCTGCTGCATGTACTCGATCAAGCAGGCACAGCTCATCACCGGCGCCCTGCCGCTGGCCGAAGTGAGCATCTACTACATCGACATTCGCGCGTTCGGAAAAGGCTACGAGGAGTTCTATAAGCAGGCCGAGGAGATGGGCATTAACTTTGTCAAAGGACGGGTTGCCAAGATCGAGGAAACGACGGACGGCGACCTGATGCTCAGCTACGACGACATAAAAGGCGGCGCGGGGCAGCTGACAGCGCGACACGATCTGGTGGTGCTCTCGGTCGGTCTTTCCGCCAATCCCGAGGCTTTCGGGATATTGAAGGGCGCGAACGTCGAGGCCGACTCGTACAATTACGTTCGCGAAATCGATGAAGACCTCGAACCCGGGCGCACGACGCAGGAGGGCGTGTTTGTCGCCGGAACTGCTGCCGGGATACGCGATATTCCCGACACCATCGTGCATTCGAGCGCAGCAGCCATGCAGTTGGCCGCGTACCTGCGCACCGTCAAGGAGGTCCGATGAGCGCTCAACGGCTTGGCGTCTTCGTCTGTCACTGCGGAGGCAACATTTCCGATTACGTCGACGTGCAGAAGGTGCGCGCCGCCGCTTCCGAATTGCCCGGCTGCGAAGTGGCAGAGACCTTCCTGTTCGCGTGCTCGGATGCCGCGCAGCAAGAGATGATGGAGAAAATCCGCAGCGAGAAACTTGACGGCATCGTCATCGCATCCTGTTCGCCGAAGTTGCATCTCGAAACGTTCCGCGCCATGGCGAAACGGGCCGGATTGAATCCGCACATGTATACCCAGGTGAACATTCGCGAGCAGTGTTCCTGGGCGCATCGGCACGACATGCCCAAGGCCAGCGAGAAGGCCACGCGTTTGGTGCGGGCCGGTATCGCCCGCGCGGGATTGAGCAGGCCGCTCGACAACATCAGCGTCGAAACCGTCCCGGCGGTTCTGGTTATCGGTGGCGGAGCGGCGGGAATGCGCTCTGCGCTCGCGCTCTCCGACCTCGGGCTGTCGGTGCACTTGGTGGAACGCGCGGCGGAGCTGGGAGGGCGGATCCGCGCGCTGGGCAAGCTCTTCCCGTCGGGCCGGCCGGGCGCCGAACTCGTCGCCAGCTTGCGCGATCGGCTGGCTGGTCGCGACAACATTGCCGTCTACACCAATGCCGAGCTGATCGAGAAAAGCGGGAGCGCAGGCCGCTTCGAGGTCAAGGTGCGCTCGGGCGAGGACACCTTCTCGCTCAAGGTCGGGGCGATTGTCGCCGCGACCGGCTCCGATCCTTATGCGCCGCAGCCGGGAGAGTTCGGTCGCGGGCTGTCCGCAGTAGTCACGCTGCCCGAGTTCAACGAGATGCTGAGGACGTCGCGCGATCGCCTTCGCGTCAACGGCCGCGACGTGCGCAGCATCGTTTATGTCTACTGCGTCGGCAGCCGCCAGAGCGAGGGTAATGCGTATTGCTCGCGCTTTTGCTGCACGGCGGGGGTGCACGCCGCCATCCAGGCGCACGAGATCGATCCGACGATCGACCAGTACCACCTTTATCGCGACATGCGGACTTACGGAAAGAACGAGCTTCTTTACGAAGAGGCTCGCCACAAGGGGTCGCTGTTCGTGCGGTACGACGAGAGCGAACCGCCGGTGGTGGAAAGAGACGGCGAAGGCTTGGTGGTGCGCGTTCGCAACGAGCTTTCGGGTGGTGACGACATCGAGATCCCCGCCGACCTGGTGGTGCTGGTCACCGGCATGGTCGCCAGCGCCAACGAGCGGCTCCAAAGCATTCTCAAACTCCCGACCGGTGCCGGCGGGTTCTTCAATGAGATCCATCTCAAGCTGCGGCCGGTGGAGACGGTGGTGGACGGCGTGTTCATCGCCGGCACGGCACAGAGCCCGAAGAACCTGGCTGAAAGCGTGGCGTCCTCGCTGGCTGCAGCGGCGAATTGCTCCGCCATGCTGCTGAAAGGCCGCCTCGAACGGGCGCCCCTGGTTGCGAAGGTCAACACCGAAACGTGCCAGTGGTGCGAGGAATGCACGAAGGTGTGTCCTTACGATGGAGCTATCTCGAAAGTCGAACACGAAGGCAAGCAAGTCGCCGAAGTGCGCGCCGAACTCTGCAAGGGCTGTGGCGCCTGCGCCGCGGTCTGTCCCACGATGGCGATCGACATCGATGGATATACCAACGCACAAGTGACGGCGATGATCGACGCTCTCGCCGCGGAGGTAGTGGCATGAGCGAGCATGCGCCCCGCGCCTTTGGCGAGATTCTGCGAGATGAGATGTTCATGCGGGATCGCGTGGCCGCCGCCTTGCGCGACGGGCCCAAGACCATTCCTGAAATCGCGGAAATCTTGGGCGCGCCCAGCCGCGAAGTCACACATTGGGTGATGGCGATGCGTCGCTACGGCAAACTCGAAGAGACGCCCAAACCCAAAGCGGATGATTACTTCAAATACAAGCTCACGGAAGGACAAAAAGATGGCGTCGCGAGTTAATCCCCGGCTCCGCCGCGAGATTGCCAAGCTCGGCGCCAAAGACCCCGGCGCTAGTACGCAGGATGCGGGCGGATTCAACGCCGAGGCGTGCTTCCATTGTGGCACATGCACGGCGCTCTGTCCGGTGGGGTACAATATACTCCCCCGCAGACTGTTCCACGACGTCA
>JAKALI010000464.1 GCA_021813195.1 Pseudomonadota bacterium | reverse complement strand
ACCAGACCCAGAGTTCCACGCGTCCCATCAGGGCCTTGAAGTCGAGCGGCGGTGCAGCCGCTGCCGGCTCAGGGCCGTGGATATCGAGCGTGCCATTGAGGAGGTCGGCAATCTTCGGCGTCGTCACCGTGAACACGAGCGCCTTGACGCCCGGCGTGTCGACCCAGTCCGCGTCGACTTCGTAGACACCCGGGCCGACCGGCTTCGCCGTGGCCGTGGCCTTGCCTTTGCCGTCGGCGGTCACCTCGATCGTCGCGCCGTCGATCGGCTCGTTGGTGGCAGGGTTGTCGAGATAGATCGTCAGCTTGTGGCCTTCGGCGGTCGCCACAAGTTCGAGATCGGCCGTGACGCTGGAGAGCCGCGGTATATCCGCACTCGCCTGCACCGAAGCCCCTCCGTCACCGTGGTCGTGCCCGGGGCCCGCGTAGGCCAGCGACAAGAAGCAAGCGAAAGCAAGTACGAATGCAGAGATAAGCTTCATGGCTCGATACCCTGAGCTTGATTGATGTCGGATTGGGCGCGGTCGACAGCGATGCGGGCGAGCGCACGCGCGTTGGCGGCGTCGAACATCTGGACACGCGCGCGGATAAGCTCGCTGAGTGACGTCTGACCTGCTTGTTGGGCCTTCTCGATCAGGATGACCGCCGCCGAGAGCTGCGTGTACCGCTTCTCGAGCGCAGCAAGTTGCTGCCTAGTCCCTGATAGTCGGGCGCGAGCTCCATTGACCTCGGTCTTCAGAGCCAGCTCGGCTGCCACCAGCTCCGCCCGCGCAGCAACGATCGCCCCATCGGCCGCAGCACGCTTCGGTGCGTTTACGGCCTCATAGGCGAATGGGATTTTGAGCCGGGCGCCGAGCTGCGTGTTGTAGTCTTCGCTGCGGTCGCCGCGATCCGTCTGGGTCGTCAGCCCGAACTCGGGCCGATCCCGGTCGACAACCTCGACCAGATGTCGTTCCGCTTCTGCTCGGGCAACGGCCGCACCCAGTGCCAACACGTTGGGGTGGGCGGCTTTTCGAGCATCCGCGGACTCTTTGAAGTGCCCGGGAGGCCTCCTGCCGGTCTTCCCTTCAAAGCGGATCTGCGCCTCGCGAAGTTCGCTGCGCCGAGCTTCCACGGCAGCCTCCGCGTCGTTCAGTTCGGCTTCGGCCAAATGCTGATCGATCTGGGATGACTGGCCGGCCGCCGTTCGGCGCTTGGTGTCGTCTGCCAGCGCCTTGGCAATGGCACGGCGGCGTTCCGCCAATGCCAGCTTCTCGCGCGCTTCGGCTAGCTCCCAATAGGCGTCGCGGACGATCTTCGCAACGTCGAGGCGACGCTTGCCGATCTCCGCTTCGATACCCGCCAATGCGAGGTCTGCCGCTTGCGCGCTGGCCCCTCGCTCTCCCGGCAGCCAGATCGGGAACGCGGCTTCGGTCGCGACCTCGCGTGCGCCCCTCCGGGTCGTCAGCGCGTCGGACTGCGTGCTGACACTGACCGACCAGCCGCCCGGCAGCAGTGCTCCGGCCGCATCACGCTTGGCGAGTTGCTCGCCCATGCGTGCAACCAGCGCCTGGATCTCCGCGCTCCGCTCAACAGCTGCCTCGAAGGCAGGCGTCAGAGTGGAGGCGTTGGCCGAGATCGGATTGCTGGCAGCGACGATGAGGCCGAGGCACAATCGTGCCCATCTCATGCGTAGAATCCCTGCTTAGAGTTCGACAGACGCGTCATTAGACGCGAGGAACATCAAGCAGCGATTCGGGGAGGCCTAAGGAGGCTGAAAAGGACTTGAAGATGGCGGCGGTTGTCATGTCCCGCCCACACGAACTCGATCCTGTGAGCCACCCATAGCTCGATCGGCGTCCGCAGGAGGAACGGGCCCACGGCGGAGCCACCGCACACGGCACAGTTGCAGTCCGGGCAGTCTGGGGCGGGTCCATGGGCCCCGTCATCATGGACGTGAGAGTGCCCATGCTGGTGGGTTACTTGAGCGGGCCGGGCAGTTGCCGACTGAACGTCCGAAGGATTGACCTTTGTAGTAGCCACTGACGTTGTCGCCAATGCATCGGTAGGCGCCAACGGCAACATGCTCGCACCCAAGCCAACAATGGCGGTGACGAGCAAGGCAGCCAACAATGTGCTCCAGCGGCGCAGCATATGGTGATGAAGCGATGGAATCGAGATGAAAGTCAATAGCGTACCCGCCACACGCAATCCCTGATCTGCGAATGCGTCGACCCCGTGTCAAGATCGCTACTTGCGGGTTCGGGACGCTATTGCTTGCGGCCTGGAACGCGGAAATCGTCCAAGAGCTGCCCCGCCGGCACCTTCAGCCCCTTGGCGATCTTGTCGAGGATGAGCACCGTCGGGTTGCGGACGCCGCGCTCGATGCCGCTGATGTAGGTCCGGTGCAGGCCGCAGTGGTCGGCAAAGCTCTCCTGCGAGAAGCCCTGCTCCTCCCGCAGTTTCTTGAGGTTCAGCCCTAGCCGGCGGCGCACGTCCATGCCGGACAGGGTTTCGACACCTTAGTCGATCAATCTACAGACGATGAGTCTCATTTGTCTGGACTTCACAGCCGAAGGAAGCGAACCGTTGCCCTGCCTGATGACGATGAGTCTCAGATTCGACAGGAATCCAGCACGGAGGCGACAGTGACGGTCGGCGCGCAACTCACCTCGACGCAGAAGGGCAAGGTCACCGAGCAGATGGTCGCGAGTGCGCTCCTCATCGCATCTGATGGTCGTCTGGCGCCGTTCGTTCCTCTTGCCGACGACCACGGTCTCGACCTCATCGTGCTCGACAAGGTGACCCGACGGACTGTCGCGATCCAGGTCAAGTCGGCGATCGCTAATGAGAGCCGCGATACCGTTCAGTTCGACGTCCGCAAACAGACCTTCAGCGAGGCCGAGGGGGAGTACCTGCTCATGGTTGTCTTCGACCCCGCGCGAATGGCGCTGGCTGCCTCCTGGTTGATCCCGATGGCGCTGGTTCCGACTCTCTCGACCGAGCAGCCGGAGAAATTCGCCCTCGTCCCGAGCCTCAAGGCCGCGTCGAAGGATCGCTGCAGGCCGTACCGTTACGACGACGCCCACGCACTGGTGGCCGCGCTCCTTACGGCGCTCTCCAACGAACAATGCAGAAGCGGGTGACGGATCGGCGGCGCGGCAGCCGACTGCCGCGCATGGCCTGCCTATTCCTCCTCGCCCTGCTTCGCTGAGACATCAGCTCCGAATAGCTGCTCCCAGGATTCGACCGTGAGCCGGCCGGGAACGACCAGTACGCCGGCACGTTTCGTGGGCTTCTGCGGGTCATAGTCGGCAGCGAGCTTCTCCATCAGCTTGAAGGCGCGGTTGTTGCCGGCGAACGCCAGCTGGCGCAGCGTCAGAAGGACGAGTTCGATCGTCGTGCGGATCACTGGGCGATCGTTCTCCCGGACGACGTGCTGTTCCCATAGCACCTTGCGCGCGGCCTTGGCCTTGCCCTGCGCGCCCTTCGGTCGCCCCTTCGGATTGCCCGATTTGCCCTTCTTGAACCGGTACTCCTTCGGTGGCGCCTTGTAGCCGATGCGCGGCTCGGCAGGCGGGCCGTCGTACCCCTTGTCATCGATCTTCTGCTCGTCATCGCTCTGCATGTCGCTATGTCCTCTCGTGTTGGCAGAGGGGTTCTGAGGTTCTCGTCGCGGCCCGCTAGCTGTCCGTTTCGCCGTCGGCCTCGGGCTTTGCGAACAGCGCTTCCCACGCCTCCTTCGTGAAGCGTCCGGGCGCGACCAAAACGCCGCCGCTTTTGGGCGCGGGAGGCGGCGGCATGACAAGGTCGTACTTCCGCGCCTCGCGCAGCACGTTCTCGATCGCGGGCAAGCTCTTGTCCTTGAGCGCCTTCTTGACCTGCGCGCGCAGCAGAACCTCGAACTGGGACACGCTCTTCTGCTTGCCGTTGCGGCCAATCTTGACCTGCCGCGTGAGGATCTCCGTGATGTCGATCTGCGGCGAGGCCTTGCGGCTGGGCTTCTTCTTGGCCATCACAGCACCTCCTCGACGACCTGCGCTTCGCGCTCGGCGGCGAGATCGTCGAACGTGCGACCGCTCTCGACATGGACGGCCTCAAGCCCGGCGACCGTCGCCAGGCGGCGCACGATGACGTCGCAATAGAGCGGGTCGAGTTCGATGCCGTAGCCACGGCGGCCGGTGCGCTCGGCCGCGACCAGTGTCGTGCCGGAGCCGGCGAAGGCGTCGAGAACGATGCCCTTGCGGCGCGAGCAGTCGAGGATGGCGTCGGCGACGAGCGCGACCGGCTTCACGGTCGGATGCATGGCGAGATCGTCGTCACGCGTCGCGCTGAAGGCATTGGCGCCCGCGTACTGCCAGACGTTGGTCCGGTAGCGCCCGTGCTTGCCCAGCTCGACGTTGTTGATGTGCGGCGCAGTGCCGGACTTCAGCACGA
>JAKALI010000463.1 GCA_021813195.1 Pseudomonadota bacterium | reverse complement strand
AGGATTTCGACGTCGTCGGTTCCGATCTCTTCCTTGAGCTCGCGCAAGGCAGCCTTGCGGGGATCTTCGCCTTCATCCACGCCGCCTTGCGGCATCTGCCATGCGCCGTCTGGCACATCGATGCGCCGGCAAAGCAGAACGTGGTTCTGGCCGTTCAACACCATCATGCCCGCGCTCAGGCGATATTTCTTCGGCTTCTCTGGTATATTCAGGTCAATCTCACTCATCGGCCCCGTTTCCGCTTGGTTTGCCCTCGGCGCGCTCCCTCACGCGCAGCAACGCCGTCAACGCCTTGTCCCGGAGCCACCACGGCTCATCAGGATCGATCTCTGCCAGACCGCACGCGATCGCAGCCCCGATGGCAAGCCTTGCCTGAGCGAAGTGGCGCACGAGACAGTCCTCGATCTCCGCCGTCAGGATCGTATCCGGCGTCTTCAGGAGTTCGATCAGCCGACAAATGGCCCGCTGCTTGTCTTCCTCCAGCGCACCCGCCAGGCACATGCGGGCCGACAGCACCGACACCCAGGGATCGGCGTCCTCGATCAGATCATGCAACGGCGGCCAAACAAATTTGCGCGGCACGCCGAATTCTAACAACAGAGCAAGGGCGCTGCGGCGGCGCGCCCGGCTGGAATTGACTTCGCCGCCGAACCGGGGCTCGCGCCAGAGCGCGGTCTGGAGAAGGGCAGGCCTAGCTTTGGTGCCGATTGTACGGATCGCCTCCTCCGCGGCCGGCCGGGTGAAGTCATCGGCCAGGGCATCGATGAAGAACGGCAGGGCTTCCGGGCGCCGAAACCTCCCCACCGCTTCTATCACACCTGTCAACGCCTTGCGCCGGAGCAGCGCCAGCAGCAGCGGCAAATCCTGCGCATCGCGGAGATCGCCCAGCGCGCGAGCCGCCGCATTGACGACCGCTTCTTCTCCCATCCGTTCGACGGGATCGCCGATTTCGTGTGGTTCGCTCAGGAAGCGCCGCAGCACGTCGTAAGCCCGCAGCCCGGACAAGGCTTCCACCGCGCGCCTTCGCGTTTCGTACAGCCCGCTCGGTTCGCGCGCGAAGAGGATTTCCGTTAAAGCCGGAACCGCGCCGGAGCCGCTGGCAATGGTCTCGATGACGCCGGCATCGCCATCGCGCAGCGATTTCAGCTTGGCGACGGCCATACGGACTCGTTCCGACTCTCGAACTCTGGGTTCCGCGGCGGACGAGCGATGCGCCAAGGTCGGCGTCATGGTTTGCCTGTCGCGAAAGGGTCCGCGAACACAGCCAGTGAGCTGAGTTCGTGCTCGATTTCGAGAAGGCGATTGTACTTTGCGACGCGCTCGCCGCGGGCCGGCGCGCCGGTCTTGAGCTGGCCGCCACCCATGGCCACCGCAAAGTCCGCGATAAAGGCATCGGTCGTTTCACCGGAGCGGTGGGAAATCACAAACCGCCAGCCAGCCTCGCGGCAAAGCTCGACGGCCTCGATGGCTTCGCTCACGGTGCCGATCTGATTGAGCTTGATTAGCGCGGCGTTGGTGGTCTTTTCCGCAATGCCCCGCCGGATGAACTTCGTGTTGGTGACGTAATTGTCGTCGCCCACGATCTGAAGCCGGTCGCCGAGTTGGGCCGTCATTGCGGCAAACCCGCTCCAGTCCTGCTCGGCAAAACCGTCCTCGATGGAGACGATGGGAAAACGCTCCAGCCAGTCCGCGTAGAGGCCGAGCAGGTCGGCGCTGGTCTTCGGCCGGTTATCCCAGCTTGGAATGTCATAGGCCGCCTTGCCGTGAAACGAAGTCGCAGCCGGATCGAGCGCAATGGCGATTTGCTTGCCCGGTTCGAACCCTGCCTCTTCGATCGCCGCCACGATGAGTTCGCAAGCCTTCTCGTTGCCCGAAAGCCGGGGCGCGAAGCCGCCTTCGTCGCCGACAGCGGTGGAGAGCCCTTGCCGGTGCAGAATGGCCTTGAGGCTGTGATAGGTCTGGGCGCCATAGCGCAGCGCTTCGGCAAAATTGGGCGCACCGCACGGAACGATCATGAATTCCTGGAATTCCAGGCCGCTCGAGGCGTGTTTGCCGCCGTTGATAATGTTCATCATCGGAACGGGCAGGCGGCGCGCTTCCGGGCCGCCGAGATAGCGGTACAGCGGCAGCCCGAGCGCTTGAGCCGCGGCGCGCGCGACCGCCATGGACACGCCGAGAATCGTGTTCGCTCCGAGGTTGGTTTTTTGCGCGGTGCCGTCCAGGTCGATCATGAGCCGGTCGATTTCCGGCTGCATGGTGGGATCGTGACCGAGCAGCGCCGGCCGGATGACACCGACGACATTGGCGATCGCGCGCCGGACGCCCAAGCCGTTATACCGTCCGTCGTTCTGATCGCGCAGTTCATGGGCTTCGAATTGCCCGGTGGACGCTCCCGACGGAACATCGGCCCAGGTTACGATGCCATTGGTCAGGCGAACCCAGACCCTGAGCGTCGGATTGCCGCGCGAGTCGAGAATTTCGATGGCGTCAATGGCTGCGATGCACGGGTTCATTGCGATCCACTCCGATTGCGTATGGCACGGCGATGTGCAGCGGTTTTCTCCGGCGCTGCCTTTGAGCGCCGGAGAACGTCATGCAACATCTGATTTTGCAAAGCGGAGGCGCGTCCGAGCGCGTGCCAAATCCGTCCCGCCATGATCCTACCGTGCGTCATCTGGTAGGAGTCATCAGCCATTATGGCGGTTCTATAGTGGGGACTCCATCCCACGGGTTGAATGAAATCATCACCAGCTCGCTCCGTCAATTGAGCAGGATCAAATACCGGCTGGCACTGTTGACCAATTCTTTCGGGTGTGAAAAAATTCGTATTGGGAATGGGGTCTCCCAATAACTGCCTGACTGGCTAATGACTCCTGCGGCGTTTCACACGCGGCAGGCACGTTGTCGTGCTCGGTCCGCAAGGACGTGCATTGAGGAAGGACAGATGACAGTCGGCAGTCACCTCGCGGCCGGGCGCCCGACCCCAACCGGCAGCGCCCTGGTCGAATCGATCACAGAGGCTTGTCAGCTTTCACACGAAACCGCGCCGCAGGCCGCTCCGGTCATAGCCAGGCTCGAAACCTTGCTGGCCCGCCTGCGCGAGCAGCGGCTTCAGCTTGCCGTGCTGGGACAATTCAAGCGCGGCAAGAGCACCTTTCTCAACGCTCTCCTGGGCGCACCGATCCTGCCCATGGCGGTCACGCCACTCACCGCGATCCCGACCTTCATCCGTCCCGGTGAGAACTATCATCTGCGCACCATTGAATTGTCCGGCAAGACCGATGACATTCCCGCGCTCAATGTCGAATCGCTGCAAGCCCTGCTGCAGGCGC
Organism: Pseudomonadota bacterium; assembly: GCA_021813195.1. The sequence goes on along the minus strand of JAKALI010000463.1, from coordinate 1,083 downwards.
GAGTCACGGAAGAAGGTAATCCGCACAATCGCTTCAATTTGGCTCGGGTGGAGGTCACGGTTCCCGCCGCGCTCGCCGAAAGCGGCATCACGCTGATCGATACCCCGGGCGTCGGATCGACGTACCGGCACAATACCGAAACCGCGCAAGGCATTCTGCCGGAATGCGATGCCGCCCTCTTTGTCGTCTCGCCGGACCCGCCAATCACCGAATCCGAGCTGGAATTTCTGTCGCTGGTGCGCGCCACGGCGCCACGCATTGTTCTCGTCCTCAATAAGATGGATATTCTGGAAGAGGCAGACAAAGCGGCGGCTATCGCGTTCCTCCGGCGCGTCGCCGCCAACATGGCCGGGCTTGCCGAGGCGCCCTTGTTCTGCATTTCGGCGCGGCGGGCCTTGCGCGCCAAGATGGCGGACGACCGTGAATCCCTGACGGCAAGCGGGCTCCCGGAGCTTGAGGATTATCTCGAGACGTTCATCGCCAAAGAGAAGGCGGTGACGCTGGAGCGTGCCGTCTCCCGCAAAGCGGCGGCCTTGGTGGGCGAATTGCGATTCGAGACCGAAAGCGACTTGGCGGCCTTGCGTATGCCGTTGGAACAACTGTCCGGGCGGCTGGCGCAGTTCGAGCAGGCCGTGCCGCGCTTTGACGCGGAGCGGCAGGCAAGCGGCGATTTGATTGCCGGCGATCGCAAGCGCATCCTCGCCGCACTCGATGCCGACGCCGAGCAGTTGCGTCAACGCGTGCAAGTGGCCTTTGATGCCGAAATCGCCTCGTCACTGGAGTCGGGACGTTCCGAGAGCGACATCGCTGGGCAGCTCGGAGAAAAAATTCCGGCCCTCTTTCAGCAGGAGTTCGGCGGCTGCGAGGCCAAAGTGCGTCAACGCTTCAACCAGACTATGAGCAGCCATCAGGCCCGCGCCGAGGAGCTGATTGTCCATGTCCGGCGCACCGCAGCGGATTTATTGGCGATCCCCTATGCAGCGCCGGCGCCCGAAGAAGTCTTCGAACTCAAGAAGCTTCCTTACTGGGTGAGTCAGGCGCGGGAAACGCTGCGTGTCGTTCCGCCCGGCGCCGCCGAGATCG
>JAKALI010000462.1 GCA_021813195.1 Pseudomonadota bacterium | reverse complement strand
TATTGTGCGTCTAGCCCGGGGCACGCGTATGTGGCCGATAATGGTGAGCAGTTGCGCCAGGCGTTCCGCGACATCGCACTCAAGATCTCGACGCTCTATCTGTCCCGCTAGGGCGACGAGATCTCAGCTAACTCCAGCACCAGCGGGGGAGCGTCTCGAACGAGGCGCTCCCTTCGCTGTTTGAGACAGCTGGATCCGTGCTTCAGCGTAGCCTCAGCCTTCCTCAGCCAGTTCCTCACCGAACCCCATCTCGACGAGGGCGACCAGCGCCTCGAGAGCTTCCGGCCCTTCGGGACCATCGCAGCGGATATGGAGTTGCGCGCCAGGTCCGGCCGCAAGCATCATCAGCCCCATGATCGAGGTTCCGCCCACGGCCTGGCCCTCGCGCGTGACCGTTACGCGGGCGTCGTAGCTTTCCGCGCACTTGACGAATTTCGCCGACGCGCGGGCATGCAGGCCCTTGCGGTTGATGACGGTCACGATGGCTTCGGGTCGTTTGGACGTCGTAATTTCGGGCATGGTGTCTTCAGGCGAGACCGTCGGGAGGAGACCTACAATTTCGGCCCCTCAGCCCTCTCCCGTCAACTCCTGGCTGGCTACCTTGATATATTTGCGTCCCGCATCGCGCGCGCGCGCAACGGCTTCCGCCAAGGGCAATTCCCGCCGCAGGCTTGCTAGCTTGACGAGGATGGGAAGATTAATTCCGGCAATAACCTCGCAGCCGGCTTCGTCCATCACCGAGATGGCGAGATTGGAGGGGGTCCCGCCAAACATGTCGGTGAGCACGATGACCCCGGACCCGCTGTCGGTCCGCCGGACGGCTTCAAGAATTTCAGCCCGTCGCTGCGCCATATCGTCTTCCGGACCGATGGCGACGGTTTCGATTTGAGACTGAGGGCCGACGATATGTTCGAGCGCGGCGCGAAATTCCATCGCAAGGCCGCCGTGCGTGACGATCACAAGTCCAATCATGCCGTCTTTTCCGCGCACCGTCGCCATGCTTGCCGCCTGCAGGGAAACCCGCTGCTAAAGGCGGCAGACTTACAACTGTTCGCCCGCAAGGCAAAGCGCTTTGGGCGGCTTCGAGACGCCTGCGATGGAGAGCTCCCCCCCGCGGCCAGCTTATGGCGATGGCGCTTGCCAGACCTGTTGGGCGAGCGCGAGTGCGACCTTGGCCGGTGCCGACAAATCTGCCGCATCAACTCGAAAAATTGGGATACGCAACCCGAGCAGATCCTCGGTGGGCCAGGGGTCGGGAAAGCGATCAATCTCGGCCGGCTTCACAAGGTCGACGAGAAGCGCGAGCGCGACGGGTGCGCGATGGGTGAGGCGCACGATGCCAAGTCCGCGCACCTCCAACAATCCTGCCAGACGTTCGGGGGGGGCAAGTTCGAGATGGGGACCGGCTTTGCGGACGAGAACCTGATCGTCCGCCACCAAATCAAAACTGCCACCCCATGGTCCCTGAGGGCTGAGGGCAAGACAGCGCAACGCCAAATCCGATTTTCCCGCGCCGGAGGGGCCGCGCAAAAGGGCTGCCCGCGGGCCGAGACACACGGCGGTCGCATGGAGGCGAGTTTCAAATCCGCCGGTCGCCACCTGAGCCTCCCCTGGCCGTCGTCACCAAGCGCGGCAGGCGGACGACGAAGCGCGCGCCTTTTGGGGCATCACTCGTCGTGTTGATTGGGGTGCGCCTATTCTCGGCCCAGATCTCTCCGCCATGAGCGCGCACGATTTCTCGCGAGATCGACAGCCCGAGGCCTGAATTCTTTCCGCGCACAGCCTCCGACTGCGGGCGGTCGGTATAAAAGCGGTCGAAGATGATTGTTTGTCGGTCTTCGGGTATGCCTGGGCCTTCATCTTCGACAATCACGTCGACGTGCTGAGGGCTGCTCCTCAGACTGACGGTGACGACGCCGCCTTCAGGAGAAAACGACACGGCATTATCGATCAGGTTTGTCAACACCTGACCCAAGCGGCCGTGATTACCGGTGACCATGAACGCCGACGGTTGCATCCCGCGCTCGATGTCGACGCGAACCGTTCGCGTATCTTCCGACAGGATGTCGCGGAAGATGCCCGCCACGCTATCGATCACGTCGGTCATGGCGACGGGCTCCATCGTCTGGCGTGCCAGTTCGGCATCAAGGCGGGACGCGTTGGAGACGTCCGAAATCAGGCGATTGAGGCGCTTCAGCTCGTTCTGAATTTGGCGCACCAGTTCGTCGCGCTGTTCGGGGGTTTTCGCGTAGACGAGCGATTCGGCGACGGAGCGAGCGGCGGTCAGGGGGTTTTTCAACTCGTGGGCGACGTCAGCGGCGAAGCTTTCTGAAGCCTCGATGCGGCGGTATAGGGCTGTCGTCATAGCCCGAAACGCGGTCGCGAGCTGGCCGACTTCGTCGTTGCGGTCCGAGTAATCGGGCAGTTCCCGTCGTGCGTTGATGTTGCGGCTGACGTGCTCGGCTGCCGCAGAAAGTCGCCGGATTGGCTCGGCGACCGTGCGCGCAAGGAGCAACGAGGATAAGATCGTCGCCAATAGCGCAACGACCGCCAACGTCAGGATGCGCGAGCGCTCCTCTGAGAGCGTTTTGTCGATATCGCCCGGTTTTGTCGACAAGAGCAGGGCGCCAAGCGTGGTATTCGCTCGCTTGATTGGCACGGCCATGGAGACGATCTGTTCGCCGTTCTTGTCGAGAAGCAGAAGTGGTGTGGCCACCCCGGCTAGGGCGGCGCGCACCTCGGGATAGGCCGTCCCCTTGGCGTTGCCGATCTCACGATAGACAGGCAAGTGCTCGTCGATGAGGAAGGCTGTAAGTCGCGTCCAGAAATTCCGTGCCTTAGGTGTGCGGTCGTCGGCGGGGGGACGCGTGATCTGACCGCGCGTCAGAAACGTGGCGCTGTCGACGATGAGCGTGCCGTCGCGACCGTAGATGCGTGCTCTGTTTTTGGTGTGCTGAATGAGACGGCGCAAAACGGGGGTAACACGCTCGGGCCGTATCGACAGCTGCAGAGCGCTGAAGCCGTCGTCACGAAATGGCACGCGCGCGTTATCAGGGCGAGGAACCTTATCCAAATCGAACTCGATGTGGCCCTGTTCCAAGCGCGCGTCGCTCGCAATGGCGGCGGCGATCAGCTCGCCTTGCGTTCTCAGAGACTCCTTTTTGGCTTCGACCAGCCATTCGTGATAATGGCTGAGATAATAAATCCCGCCGACCATGATGGCGAGGCCAGCGAGGTTAGCGAGCAAAATGCGCCGCAACAAACTCCGTGAGGAGGAGCGCAACGGGCGAAAGTGGGCGAGACGCCGCATGACGCGCGTTGCGCGTAGCCGACGCGCAACGTTTCTGGCCGCTCTGAAGAGGTCCGAGAGACCGTCCTTCAGGCCACCTCCGCGCGGCAACTCCCGCATCTCGAGCGTCACGTCGCTCCTCCGGTTCCAGGCCGACCCTTGTCGCGCAGCCTCTCGAGCTGATCATCGAGAGGGTCGCGTCGCGTGCCCATCCGTACGCCCAACCGTGCGTGGTGTACCCACAGTCGAAAAGCACGTCAGGTCAACCTATGCAACCTGTCGTGTGAACCGTGGCCGGCTTTGCTGAGCGGCCGCTGCCGCGCTCCCTCGCGTGGTTCCAGTTGTCGTCGTCGTGCGCCGCAACGCTTGTGTCGCCGTAAACCTTGTCTGGCCTGCCGGATCAGACTTCCTTGAACCGGTAGCCCACGCCGTAGAGAGTCTCGATGACATCGAAATCGTCGTCGACTTGTTTGAACTTTTTGCGCAGGCGTTTGATGTGGCTGTCGATCGTGCGATCGTCAACGTACACCTGATCATCATAGGCTGCATCCATGAGGGCATCGCGCGTCTTCACCACACCTGGACGTTGCGCAAGAGCCTGCAAGATCAAAAATTCAGTGACAGTCAGCGTGACGGGGCGGTTGTCCCAATGGCAGGTGTGACGCTCTGGATCGAGCCTGAGCTTGCCGCGTTCCAATGTGCGGGCGACTTCTGGTTGAGCCGCTTGGCCGTCCTTCGGACCGAAGCGGCGCAGGATCGCGCGCACGCGCTCCACGATCAAGCGTTGGGAAAAAGGCTTGGTGATGTAATCGTCAGCACCCATTTTTAAGCCGAACAACTCATCGATTTCCTCGTCTTTCGACGTTAAGAAAATGACCGGCATGTCGGACTGCTGGCGCACCCGGCGCAGCAACTCCATGCCGTCCATGCGCGGCATCTTGATGTCGAATATGCCAAGATCGGCAGGTTCCTCGGTTAGGGCCTCGAGTGCGGAGGCGCCGTCATTGTACGTGCGCACCTTGTAGCCTTCGGCTTCGAGGGCCATGCCGAGGGAGCTCAAGATGTTGCGCTCATCGTCGACCAGGGCGATCGTCGTCTTTTCCTTCATGGCATCGGTCCTTCCAAGATTG